>NZ_RAWD01000096.1:0-28919 GCF_003612065.1 Corallococcus sp. CA047B | reverse complement strand
CCTCCATCCCCCCCGCCGAGCGTCAGATGCCGCCCGGCCTGGACGCCGCGGTGATGGATCCGTCGGCGAACCCCTGTGACGACTTCTACGCCTACGCCTGTGGCGGCTGGCTGAAGACCACGGAGATCCCCGCCGAGCGCGCGCGCTGGAGCCGGGGCTTCGAGACCGTGGCCGAGCGCAACCAGACGGTGCTGCGCGACATCCTCACCCGCGCCGCGGAGGGCAAGGGCGACGCTTCGCCGGACGACAAGCTGCTGGGCGCGTACTACGGCGCCTGCATGGACGAGGCGCAGCTGGAGAAGTCGCTGCCCGCCCTGCGCACGCACCTGACGAGGCTCTCCACGCTGAAGAGCCCGCGGGACGTGGCGTCGGCGGTGGCGTGGCTGCACGCGCGCGACGTGAACGCGCTCTTCCGGGTGGGGTCGGATCAGGACCAGAAGGACTCCACGCAGGTCATCGCGGTGGTGGACTCGGGCGGCCTGGGCCTGCCGGACCGGGACTACTACCTGAAGCCCGACGTGAAGATGCGCGAGGCCCGCGCCGCCTATCAGGCGCACGTGCAGAAGGTCTTCGAGCTGTTGGGGGACGCGCCCTTCGTGGCCAGCCGCAAGGCCACGGGCATCCTCGCCATCGAGACGCGGCTCGCCACGGCGTCGCTGCCCAAGGAGGAGCGCCGGGAGCCGGAGAAGGTGTACCACCGGCTGGAGCGCCAGGGCCTGAAGCAGCTGGCGCCCGCGTTCCAGTGGGACACGTACTTCGCGCAGGTGGGGCTGCCCGCGGGCGAAGCGCTCAACGTGACGCAGCCGAAGTACTTCTCGGAGGTGTCCGCGCTGGTGCGCCAGCAGCGGCCTTCCGACATGGGCCCGTACCTGTCCTACCACCTGGTGAAGAGCGTGGAGCTGGCGCTGCCCAAGGCGGTGCGCGACGAGTTCTTCCGCTTCGAGTCCACGGTGCTCACCGGCGCGAAGGCGGACCTGGCGCGCTGGAAGAAGTGCGTGGAGGCCACCGACGAAGCGCTGCCGCACGCGCTGGCCCGGCCCTTCATCGCCAGCACCTTCGGCGCGGAGGGCAAGGCCACCACCCTGGACATGGTCCAGCAGATTGAGCAGTCCTTCGAGCGCAACCTGGACACGCTGAAGTGGATGGACGCGGAGACCAAGGCGCAGGCCCTGGCCAAGGTGCGGAAGATCACCAACAAGATCGGCTACCCGGACCAGTGGCGCCGCTATGACGGCCTGGAGATCAAGCGCGACGCGTTCCTGGACAGCACCCTGGCGGCGAGCGCGTTCGAACAGGCGCGGCAGTTGCGCAAGGTGGGCCAGCCGGTGGACCCCACCGAGTGGTTCATGTCGCCGCCCACGGTGAACGCCTACTACAACGCGGCCACCAACGAGATTGTGTTCCCCGCGGGCATCCTCCAGCCGCCGTTCTTCAACCGGGACGCGGTCGCGCCGGTGAACTTCGGGGCCATGGGCATGGTGGTGGGCCACGAAATCACCCACGGCTTCGACGACGAGGGCCGCCAGTTCGACGCGGACGGCAACCTGCGCACGTGGTGGACCCCGGCGTCCGACAAGGCCTTCCGCGAGCGCGTGGCGTGCGTGCGCAATCAGTACGACGGCTACACGGCGGTGGACGAGGTGAAGGTGAACGGAAAACTCACCCTGGGGGAGAACGTGGCGGACCTGGGCGGCCTCAAGCTGGCGTACGCGGCGATGGAGGCCTACCTGGCGAAGCACCCGGACCAGGCGGCGAAGGCGGCGTCGTACCGCTTCACGCCCGGGCAGCAGTTCTTCCTCGCGCACGCGCAATCGTGGTGCTCGAAGATTCGTAATGAGGCTGCGAGGCAGCGGGCGATGACGGACTCACACTCGCCCGCGTTCCTGCGCGTCAACGGACCGGTGACGAACCTGCCGCAGTTCCAGCAGGCGTTCTCCTGTCAGGCGGGGACGAAGATGGTCGCCCCCGCTGCGAACCGTTGTGAGGTCTGGTAAGGGCTTCGGCCCTGTTACCGGGAGGACGGCATGGGAATCTGCTCGTGGCTGGTGTTGGGTGGTATCGCGGGTTGGCTGGCCAGCATCATCAAGGGCACCAATGCCCGGATGGGGATGTTCGCCAACATCGTCGCCGGCATCGTGGGTGCGATGCTGGGCGGCTGGGTGTTCAGCTTCTTCGGAGGCAGCGGCGTGACGGGCTTCAACCTGTACTCGCTGCTGGTGGCCACCGTGGGCGCCGTCATCCTGCTGTCCATCCTGCAACTCATCCGCAAATAGCCCGCGCCTAGAAGAGCGACAGCTGCGGGGAGGTGGACGGACGCGTCGGACGCCGGAAGGTGTCCGGCGCGTTTTCCGTGACGGAGGAGGCCCTCATGCCCACCTTGCGCGCCGACGTCGCGAAGAGCTGGTGGATGGTCTGCGCGTACAGGCCCTCGCCGCGCATGCGGTGCTTGAAGCGGCTGTCGGTGAGCTCCCCGCCGCGCGTCTCGCGGATGCGGTGCAGCACCCGGTCCGCGCGCAGGGGCAGCTTCGCGCGCAGGCGCTCCTCGAACACGGCCTGCACGGGGCCGGGCAGCCGCAGCAGCGTGTAGTGCGCCCGCGTGGCGCCGGCCTCGCGCGCGGAGGCGAGCACCCGCGCGATGTCCTCGTCGTTGAGTCCGGGGATGATGGGGGACACGGACACGGCCACGTCGATGCCGGCCTCCGCGAGCTTGCGGACGGTGCCCAGCCGCCGCTTCGGGGTGGCGACGAGGGGCTCCATGGCGCGCGCCAGCTCCTCGTTGTGGAAGGGCAGGCTGATGCTCACGGTGAGCTTGGTCTCACCGGCCAGTCGCTGGAGCACGTCCAGGTCGCGTTCAATCAGCACGCCCTTGGTGATGATGCCCACGGGGTTGCGGTACTCGGCGCAGACCTCCAGGCACCGGCGGGTGAGACGCAGCGAGGCCTCCAGGGGCTGGTAGCAGTCGGTGATGCCGCTGAAGACGACGGTTTCGCCCTTCCAGGACGGGCGCTCGAAGGCTTCGCGCAGCAGCTCCGGGGCCTGGGGTTTGACGACGAGGCGCGTCTCGAAGTCGGTGCCGGCGCCGAAGTCCAGGTACTGGTGCGTGGGCCGCGCGTAGCAGTAGGCGCACGCGTGGAGGCAGCCCCGGTACGGGTTGACGCTCCAGGAGAAGCACACGTCGGGGCTGTCGTTCTTCGACACCACCGAGCGGCTGTGGTCCTCGTAGACCTCCAGCCGGGCAGGGGGGATTTCGTCCAGGTACTCCACCGCGGTGCTCGCCCAGGGGTTGGGCGGATTGTCGACGGGACGTGGCTTCACCCGCCCACGCTGCGACTGAATGTGCGTTCAGTCAAGGCCGCCGTTGAGCCTGGAGGGCCTCACTTCCGCTGGCGCCCAATGAAAGTCAGCTCGCGAACACTGCCTGATTGGGTCCAAGTGCTTGCATGATCCAGTCTTTCTTGTTTGACGGTATTTACTGGTAGTGGTCTGCCATTCGTCCACGAATGCAGGTCCATCACAGGGAGCATCCATGTTTTCAAGGAGCGTTGTACTTGCGGCCGGATGCATTGCGCTGGGATTCGGGTGTGGCGAGCCACCCGATGAGGCGCAGGAAATCATTGGCAATCTGGTCAATGCCGGGTTCCCGTCCGACGACATCATGGTCGTGGACGGGAAGGTCTACGTCGGGCGGGACGCCGAGGTGTCCCTGGCCGCCTCGCGCGAGATGCTCGCGGACGGTGCGACCACTGAGGAGCAGTACCGCACGACCAACCTCGTCAGCCCCTCCTTGACGAAGATCTGCATCAACGGCCCGGCGTTCACCGGCGTGTTCAGCACGGCGCTGGACCTGGCCATCCAGAACTTCGACGAGCTGCCGCTCACCTTCGCGATGGCGCGCGCGCCGAGCACCGGCTGCAGCTTCACCATCAATGCGGTCATCGACCCGAACCTGAACGGTGGCTCGGCCGGGTTCCCGGCGAACGGCAATCCGTATGGGCAGATCAACATCGGTGGCCAGCTCAGCCAGTACGGCGTTGACGTCATCGAGCATGTCATCACGCATGAGATTGGCCATACCGTCGGATTCCGCCACTCGGACTATTACAACCGCGCCGTCAGCTGTGGCTCCGGCGGCGACGAGGGACAGGCCGGCGTCGGCGCGATCCACATTCCGGGTACGCCGACCACGGCGAACGTCGGTGGCTCGCTGATGAACTCCTGCTTCCGCTCGGTCGAGTCGGGCGAGTTCACCTCCAGCGACCTCACCGCGCTGGCCGCGCTGTACACGCCCTCCTCCGCCCCCGCCCTGGTCAGCGGCCTGGCCTCGAATCGCTGCGCGGATGTGACTGGAGGCAGCGCCGCTCAAGGAACGCCCCTCCAGCTCTGGGAGTGCAACGGCACCGCCGCGCAGCAGTGGACCCTGACCGCTCAAGGGGAACTGCGAAGCAGCCTGGCGCCCAATCTCTGCATGGACGTCTCCGGCGGCGATCCGACTCCAGGCACCCGTGTCCAGGTCTGGGAATGCAATGGTACGCCCGCCCAGCGATGGACGAAGGTCGGCGCCACGCTGCAGAGCGCTCTGGGGGCCAACCTCTGCCTGGACGTCTTCAATGCCGACACGACCCAGGGCACCCGGATCCAGATCTGGTCGTGCAACGGTTCAAACGCCCAGAATTGGTCCCAGCGATGAACGTGTAGCTCGGCGGGGGCTTGAGGGATTGTAAGCGTTCACGGGGGGCTCGCCTGAGGGGGCAGTGAGGCCGCGAACGGTGGGCCTCACCACGCCCTATGCCCTGGGCGGACGCGTCCGCACGCTGGGGACAGGAGAGACGGCCCGAACCTTCGCATCGAATGATGGGACGTGCGGGGCCTATCGCACGGTCTCCTGGCGGGTGCTCGAAGACGGTCGCACGGTCTTGTTCTTGAGCCGCCTTCGCCCGGACGACACCCGTGGCCGGGGGTCCTGATGCATGTGTTTCATGTCGCAGGCATCATGAACGTCAACTTGCGACTGCCCTGCTGGTAGGTCATCCGCGTGCGTCCGGCTCCCGCGGGCTTTTGTGCGGTGGGTGGCCCCTGCCAGGTCTCGCCCCGCAGGATGTGGCTCAACGTGTCGAGCTCGGGCTCGACAGCCTTCGCCCTGGCAACGAGCATCAGCGCGGCTTCCACCGGAAAGTGGGCCCGGTGGGTCCGGTGCATGACGCCCAACGCCAGCCCGGCCAGCGCGGCGCCCGTCTCCGACGCAACGTTCGCGGAGGACTCTGCCGGGAAGAAACGAACGGCGTTCGGCTGAATCACCACCGCGCCGGGCTGCACATGGAGGCCGGACACGAGCCACGCCGAGCCTACCTGGAAGGCCGCGGTTGAAGTCGTCGCGGCAGGCGGTGTCCAGTGCTGGAGCAGGACCAGTCCACCCCAGAGCTGCTTGTACTTCCACAGCAGTGGCATCGAAATCTTCTGCGCGCCCCGCAGACGCACGCTCCTGAATCGCGTCCCGATGCTGATCTCCAACGTCCGCAGCGCCTCGCGGGGAACGATGACCGTCTTGCCCAGATTCGGCTTCCAGATGAGGCGGTGGCTCGTGAGCAGGAACTTTCCGGACCGTCCCCAGATGAACCAGACCGCCAACAGTGGAACCACCACGGTCGGCAGCAGCACCAAGGACAACATGACCGTGGCGAAATACGCCATGAACCACGGGCCCCCGGTCGCAAGCACCTGCTCGCCTTCATCGGGTGGGAGGCTCTCGGCCCAGGCGGGCCAGCCGGGCGTTGGGGATGAAGGGATCATGGCGCGCACCGAAATGCACGCCTGCTGCGAAGTCAAGCCGACGCGGAGGTGACCGACCCATTGAGACGGCGCAGAACCTCCCATGGCAGGGTTCCCATCACGGTGCGCGCTGAACCTCTCGGCCCCCTTCCTCCACGCATGCTTACGGGTGGGCGGCGACCTGGCTGGCAATCCAGGTGGCCACGCCAGCGTCGGTCCTTTACGTGTTGGCGTTGACGGTCTCCATGTGGAAGGGCTGGGGGACCTTGATCCGGGACGCCTACCCACGGCTCAACGCGTGGTTCATCGCGGTGGGCATCACCCACTTCTATTGCTGCGACGTCAGTGTGGGGCTGGTCGCTGATCTCCCGCCGGGGACCGCGAGTGCCGTTCTCAACGACCTGACTGGAAAGACGCCGGGGAGGCTGTGCGCTTCGGCGCAAGGCCGCCCGGCCGCCGCTTTGCTCCTGGGCCCAGGGGACGAACGGGATAGGGTCGGTCGCTGGGCAACAGCAGCCCGTCGAAAGAGACCGCGTGGCCGGACACGACATTCGCATTGATGACGCTGCACTTCCTGGGACGACGCGTGCTCCGCATGCGGGCCTCACCCTGTTCGCGCTGGCGATGGGCGGCTTCGCCATCGGGACGACCGAGTTCGCGTCCATGGGCATCCTGCCCGCCTTCGCGGCGGGGCTGCACATCGACGAGCCGACCGCCGGACATGTCATCAGCGCCTATGCCCTGGGCGTCGTCATCGGAGCGCCGGTGCTGGCGGTGCTGGGCGCGCGGATGTCCCGGCGCATCCTGCTGATTGCCTTGATGGCCCTGTTCGCCGTCGCCAACGGGCTCAGCGCGCTGGCGCCGACCTATGGCTGGATGCTCGCCTTCCGCTTCCTGAGCGGGGTGCCGCACGGCGCCTACTTCGGGGTCGCGGCGCTGGTCGCGGCCTCCGTGGTGCCGCGAGCGCGTCGCAGCCAGGCCGTCTCTCGCGTGCTGCTGGGTTTGACCATCGCCACGGTGATGGGAGTTCCGTTCGCCAACACGCTCAGCCTGTTGCTCGGCTGGCGTTGGACCTTCGCCACCGTCGCGGTGCTGGCCGTGCTGACCATGGTCCTGGTCTTCGCCCTGGCGCCGAAGGATCCGCCCCATCCGGAAGCAAGCCCCCTGCGCGAGCTGGGCGCCCTCAAGCGTCGTCAGGTGTGGCTCACGCTGGGCATCGGGGCGGTTGGATTCGGAGGCATGTTCGCGGTCTACGCCTATCTGGCCTCCACGCTGCTCGCCGTGACGGGCGTCAGCGCGGAAGTCATCCCCGCGGTGCTGGGTGTCTTTGGCGTGGGGCTCACCGTGGGCAACCTGTTCGGGGGCTGGGCCGCGGATCGCTTCCAGATGCGCGCGGCGGGCGGCCTGCTGCTGTGGAGCGCGGCCTCGCTCGCGCTGTACCCGATGGCGACCGCGCACCTGTGGTCCATCACGCCCGTGGTCTTCCTGGTGGGCTGCGGAGGCGGACTCAGCTCGGTGTTGCAGACGCGGCTGATGGACGTGGCGGGTGAAGCGCAGACGCTGGCCGCCGCGCTGAACCACAGCGCCTTCAACGTCGCCAACGCGGTGGGGCCGTGGCTCGGAGGCATGGCCGTGGCGGCCGGACTGGGCTGGCCGTCCACGGGATGGGTGGGCTGCGCTCTGGCGCTGGGAGGCTTCGCCATCTGGCTGGTTGCGTCCGCGGACCCCCAGGGGAAGCCGGCGGAAGCACCGCAGGCGTGAGTGGAGGAGGGGCGCATGGCGCCCCGTCAGCGGCCCTCCATCCGTCTCGACGGGCTCACTTCCGTATCGCCCAATCCATTCCGTCAGGCCTTTGTGATGGGCCGGCGTGCAGGACACGAACGCACGGGCGCCGTCGGGTTCGATGAGGATATGGGCGGCGGCAACAGCAGATTCTCAAGCTCCAGCCACCAGGTCGATCACGTTGATTTCATGAAACCGCCCGCTCCCTGTATTTGAAACAGAGGCGGTCGTCCTGCTGGCATGGAGACGCCGTTGGGGCGTCAGAGCATGGGAGAGAAGGGCTTCTTGAGGGTCAACGTGAGGCCGACCTCCCGGCCATACGGGATGCGGCCCATCCGCTGCCCCCCGTCCTCGAACGGGACGCTGAAGCGGACGCCCACGGAGCCATAGATGAAGCCGAGGAAGGGCGCCAGGTGGAGTGACGTCGTGGCCTGATGGACCGCCGTCCCTGTCTCATGGGCCACGCCCGCCTCCAGGCCGAGGAACAGGAAGGTGCCCTGGACTCCGCCACACAACCGCACGTGGTCGCCGTCCATCCACTGTGCCTGTCCGAAGACGCCCACCGCGCCTGACTTGAAGGACTGCGAGCTGTTGTTGTGCATCGCCACGTTGAGCGTGGACTCCAGTCCCACGCCCCAGGCGGTGTCCTCCTGGCGGCGGCTCACACTCAGCAGCGGTCCCACCGTGAACCAGGGCTGCGGGGAGCCATCCTCCGGCGTGGCCGGGACGATCAGGGTGAGCAGGGCGAGCGCGTTCATCATTCCAGGATACGTGGGGGCCATCACAGCGCCATGGCTCCACTCCAGACACTGTCCGTGCTCGGTCCCTGGAGTGCGCCGGGGACCGGAGGGCCGGGAAACGCAGGCCGTGCTCGAACTCGGGTCCTCCGCGGCGAATGAACGTGTGCGGGCGGCGCGACGCCGGCCTCGCTTCGCTACCGGGAGATGACCCATGACATGCATGCATTGGCGTGTTGCCACCACGCAGCGGGAAATCGATGACGCGGCTCGCATCCGCTGGGCTGTCTTCGGCGGAGAGCTGGGATTGTTGTCCGGGCAGCCGGCGGCGTCGCGGCGCGAGGTGACGTGCCTCGACACGCTCGACACCACGGTGCACGTGGTCGTCTATGCCGACACGGAGCCCGTGGCGACGGTGCGGCTGTTGCTGCCCAACCCGGAGATGGCGGCCCGCGTGGGCGGGACGGTGGGCATCGACATGGAGCAGCGGGTGGACCTCTCCGGGGTGATCCGGCCGGAGATGGTGATCGCGGAGCCCTCGCGCTTCTGCGTGCTGGAGCCGTGGCGGCGCTCCGAGGCCGTCACGTGGCTGCAGGCGGGCATGTACGTGGAGAGCCGGCGGCGCGGGGTGACGCATTGGATCGCGTCCGCGAACCTGGACACGGACTCGCGCGAGGACGCGCTGCTGTCGTGGCAGGTGGCGGCCTCCCGGGGATGGCTGAGTCCGCGCTGGCGGGTGGAGGTGCCCGACCCGTGGCAGGCCCCGGCGCAGCCCCGCAGTCCCTTCTACACGCCGGAGGAGCGGGCCAAGGCGGAGCAGGGGACGTTGGACGGGCTGCGGCTGCCCAGGGCGCCCTCGCTCTTCGCCAGGTCGCTGGGGGCGCGCTTCATCGCGGAGCCGCTCTTCGACACGTACTTCCAGTGGTTCACGCTGCCGCTCATCATCACGCTCGATGAGGTTCCGGCGGACTCCGTCGCGCGCTTCCTCGCGCTGGAGAACGGCGCGACCTGTTCCCTCAGACGGGCTTGTTGAGGCGGGCGGCCTGGTAGAGGAGCTCCGCGCGGTTGTCGATGCCCAGCTTGTCGCGGATGTTTCGCACGTGGGTATCCACGGTATGGACCTTGATGCCGAGCTCACCGGCGATCTGCTCGTGGGTCCAGTTGCGGAGCAGGTACTTCGCGGTCTCGGCCTCGCGAAGGGTGAGCTTGCTCCTCATGTCCACGGGGAGCGGGATGGACATGGGGATCTCGTTCATCAGGAGGGCCCATTTCCGCGGGCCGTCGCTGGCAGGCAGCTCGATGAACCGGACCGTGCGGTAGCCATCCGCCTGGAGGGAGACCCAGACGTTCTTCTCGAGCCGCGAATCCGCGTCCATGCCCATCAGGGCATCCAACCGCTCCTTGAGACGGAGGGGGAGTCCGGAGGAATGGAAATCAGAGGGCGCGAACCACCGCTCCAGGAGGACGCCAGCGTGCTTGGAGCGCGTCACCACGCGAGAGGAGGGCTCCACGATGAGATACGCGGTGTCGGTGTGGTCGTGGAGCTCTTCGAGGAGGAGGGCGCCGGTGTTCAGGGCCTGGACGTCACTGCAGTTGCGCACCGCGTTCACCAGGTGCGGGGTGAGGCTGGAGAGGACGGCGGCGCACTGGGGGGAGTAGGAGCGTCGCTGCGTCCGGTAGAGCGCGAGGGCGCCGAGGAAGTCGGGGCGGATGGGGAGGAGGACGGCCATGACGTGCTCCAGGCCCAGCCCCAGCTCCCGGCTGCGTTGGTAGAGCAGGCTGTGTTCATACTCCCGGCGGGGGAGCATCTCCTCATCGAGGATGACCTCGTTGGGCCGGGCGAAGATGGGGGCCCGGACGAAGTCATGGTCGGACACGCTGGAATAGTGTTCGAGCAAGGGGATGGGGTGGCCCGGGACCAGCCATTTGAAGTCGAGGACAGGCGTGGTCCGCATGAGGCACAAGGCCACGGAGTCGGACGGCGCCAGTTCGAGGAGGGGCGCTCGCGTGGCTTCGAGGACCTGGGGGAAGGACAGGGAGCTGTTGAGCGCCGAGATGACCCTGTCCCTGAGCATGAGCTCATGGGTCGTGAGATTCATTGAACCGGACATCCGCCCTCCCGTGGTTGGCCGCGCCACAGTCTTGCACGTGGCGACCTCTCATCCATAGGCACGGACTGAAACCCCGTCCCGCACTCTTGCGGGGGATTGACAGGGGAGGGTGGTTTGCGTCAGCAGGTGCCCGGGTCGAGCGGCGAAAGGGGGCAGGGGGCGTTTGTCAGGGAGCAGGGCACTCGATATGACGCGGCGCCAATGATTCGCACACTGTTGCTGTCTGTCGCCCTGATGCCCACGGTTTCGCTCGCGACTCCTGTCGCCGAGGAGCCCCTCTCCGGCGCCGCCAGCGATATCCCCGCCGTCGAGGAGCCCCGGCCGGCGGACACGGCCGCGGAGGCCCCACGCGCCGACACGCCGCCCACGGAGGCCGTGACGCCGCCGGCTCCGGAGCGCCCGGTGCTCTCGTTCGTGGAGGCGAAGGAACAATACGAACTGCGGCACATCGGCTTCGACGACTACGTCGCGACGGCGGTGGGCCCCTGGATGGCAGGCAATGGCGGCCTGTCGATGAGTCCTCCGAAGACACTCGGCCGTTGGAGCATCCCCTACGAGGGGAAGCACAGGAGGCCGCTGGAGGGCGTGGGGTTCTACGAGAAGCTGGGCAGGGCGGACCTGGTGGAGGCGTACCAGTCCAACATGCGCAAGAAGACCGTCATCGGGGTCGCGGGCGGAGTGACGATGGTGGCGGGAATGGGCTTGATCCTCGGGGTGCTGGGGCCCAAGGACGAGGACTGCGACATCGCCCGGCCCGGCTTCAGCGCCTGCGTCCGGGGCAACCTGGATCGCGGCGACCAGCGGCTCACGCTGAGCCTGGTCGGCATGGGCGTCGGGTTGGTGGGCGTGGGCGTCATCGCCTATGGCGTGTTGCTCAACCCGCATCCCATCGAGCCCTACCAGGCGCGCGAGCTGGCGGATGGCTACAACCTGCGGCTCCAGGGGGAGCTGGGACTGTCGGAGGACCCCGCCCGCACGCCTCGGACGCGAAGGCTCCCGGGCTTCATCCAGGCGAGCCTGTCCCCCACCGTGGGCCCGGACGGAGGCGGCTTGCAGCTGAACGGCGTGTTCTGAGGACCGCGGGATGACCTTCGAGCGCAATCGCTCCCGGCCCGTGCTTCACCCCAGGAACGCCGCGATCTCGAACCATCCCCCATCGACGACCTCGACCGAGATCGTCCTCGTGATCAGGTTCACCCTCAGGCAGACGAAATCCGCGCCGTCTTGCCGTCGCAGGTTGGCGTAGAACACCAGCCCCCGCGCATCCCACCGCGGCGCCTCCCAGCGCGCCAGCCCCCGCTCCCCGATGGTGCCGCTGCGGACCACTTCCGGTCCCGGCTGATCCTCCGTGAGGTGGCGCAGGTCCCTCCTCGTGCGAATGACCCGCGCTTGGGTCGTCCGGTTCACCAGCTCCATCAGTTCCTCGAGGCCGGTGTCTGAATCCAGCTCCGCCCACGACTCTCTCAGGAACGCATTCAGCCCCTCGATGGTTCCCGGTGCCGGCACGAACGTCTCCCCCATGGCCAGCCACTCCGTGCCGCGGCCCCACGCCACCTTCATCCCGACCAACTCCGTCCAGCCCTTCGCTCCGATCTCCTCGAGCTTCGCGCGAAGGGCAGGCCCTGCTTCGTGGATGTCGTGCTCGTTCATCGCGGTGCTTCCTCCTCCATGAGGCGTATCAGCACCGGACCGATTCAAAAACGCCGCCTCGCCGGAAAACCGTCTGGTCGCGTCTGGGAGGGGTGGCATCGGGCCACCTGTGCCGGAGGCCTGTCTTCAGGGTGATGTGTCTGGACTTGTCGTTGAATACAGCCCTCACGTCCGAGTTGCCCATGACCCTCAAAGCCATCCACCGTCCTGTCCTCGTGTCGTCGCTGATCCTCTTCGCTGGCCTCGCCTGGGCCGGAGAGCCCCGGGGAAGCCCGGCCTCCGCTCGCGCGGTGATGACAGACACCTGCACCGACCTGCCGGTGGACCTCGCGCAGGCGGCCCAGGTCGCGAAGCTGCCCATCTCCACGGAGGAGATCGCCACGGCGACCGCGGGCTCATCCGCCCTCGCGGCCGCGCCCGCAGTGGGACTCGAAGAGGTCCCCGCCACCCGGTATGCCCAGGGCGTCGACGTCGGCTTCGTGTATGTGAACGTGCCGGACTCCGCTGTTCCCGCGGGCGTCTACCGCATCCCATGTCTCCGCCAAGGCGAGTGACATCCGGGTCGGGACCTACACGGGCAGCGCGGGCTTCTTCGACCTGTATGGGAATGAAGTGGTCCAGCTTCCCGTGATGTTCGACACGACCGCGCTGGAGGTCCCCACCCAGGTCCACCACGTCAGCAAGGCCAAGGTCAAAGTGGTCATCGGCCACTCGCACGTGGCCTTCACCGTGGCCGATGTCACCGCGTGCGGGCAGGTGGTCATCCAGTCGTTCTAGGGAGAGGCGGTGGGCACCCCGCGGCGCGCGCAGCCATCGCTTCCGCGGGCGGCGCCGCCCGGGGGCCCTCGATGATGACCTGGAGCCCCCGAGGCGCGTTCGCCGAGAACGTCAGGGTCAGCCCGGCCCGCCGGCACAGCTCGCGAACGATGGCCACGCCCAGGCCGCTGCCGCGAGGGTCCCGGTGTCGGGCCTCGGGAGCGCGGAACAGCCGCTCGCCCAGGCGGCCCAGGCCCTCGGGGGGAAGCCCCGGTCCGTCATCGAGCACCGTGAGGCGGAACCGCTCCGTCCCCACCGGCTCCAGCAGCGCCACCACGTGTCCGCCCGGGTCGCCATGGGTGATGGCGTTGTGGACCAGGTTGCCCACCGCCTGTTCCAGCATCGTCGGGTGACAGCGAACCCAGAGCTCCGCATCGGGGTGCGAGGACTCCACGGACAGCGCCTTGCGGCGGGCCAGCAGCCCCAGCCTCCGCACCACGCGCTCCACGATCATCCCCAGCTCCGCGCGAGGCTCCCCCTCCAGCGGATCCACGTCCTCACCGAGCTGGCAGGCCAGGCGCAGGTTGTCCACCAGCGCCGTGAGGTACACGGTGTCCTCGATGCCTCGCACCAGCAGCTCCGGCAGGGCCTGCGAGGGCGCCGTCGTGGCCAGCTCCAGCGCGAGCTGCAGGGACGCGATGGGCGTCTTCAGGTCATGCGCCACGTTGGACAGGAAGCGCTCCAGCGCGTGCTTTTGGGCCTCGATGCGCGCCGCGTCCGACAGCACGCGCGCATGCGTGGCATCCAGCCCGCGGGACAGGTCGCCCAGCTCGTCCGCGATCGTGTCGGCCGGGGACGCATAGCCCGGGCTGCCCAGCCCGCCCGCCGCGCCGTGCAGCCGCCGCAGCCGCCGCAGCAGCGGGGTGATGACCGCCGCCATGGAGAGCGCGGACGCCAGCGCCGTGAAGGCCACCGCCGCGAGCAGCATCCAGCGCAGCTCGCTCAGCCGGTTCGTCATCCGCGGCCACCGGTACTCCAGCAGGCTGCACGGTCCCGCGGCCGCCACCCGCGTCAGGAGCTTTCCTCCCCACGCGCTGCCGTCGAAGAGCGGGAAGTGGAGGGAGACGGGCTCCTGCTCTCCCTGGGCCATTCTCGCGACGAGCGCCGGGTCTGGCCCCGCGCCGGAGGTCCCGGCTCCGGGCGAGCCCAGCACCCGGGCCGCGTCGAAGGCCACCACCGTGAGTCCCGTGGGCGAGGTGTACGTCCAGCCGCCAGGCGCCGCGCGACACGCCTCGCCATGGGTCATGAGCATGGCCTCGGTGAAGAAGCGCGCGCTGAACCGCGTGGACTCCGCCACCACCTTCCGGACGGAGAAGTACGACGCCGCCAGCGTCGCCAGCACCCCCAGCAGCAGCGACGCGACGGTGGTGCGCCACGCCAGTCCGCTCCAGAGCTTCATGGGCCAGGCTCCGGGTCGAACCGGTAGCCGATGCCCCACGCCGTCCGCAGGTGCGCGCCCGCGGGGCCCAGCTTCTTGCGGATGCGCGCCACGTGCGAGTCCACCGTCCTTGCGTCCCGCTCCTCGTTGGGGGGCAGGGCCTGGTCGGCGATCTGCTCCCGCGTGAGGGCGCGGCCGGGGCGCTCGGCGAGGTAGAGGAGCATGTCCAGCTCGTTGCGCGTGAAGGCGACGGGGCCGGCACCCTCCCGGCTCACGGTGCGCGCATCCAGGTCGATGCTCACGTCCGCCCAGCGCAGCACGCGGCGGGCCTCCTCGTCCGGAAGGCGGAGCCTTGCCCGGATGCGGACGATGAGCTCCTCCAGCCAGAACGGCTTGGCCAGGTAGTCCACCGCGCCCAGGCCGAAGGAGCGCAGCCGGGCCTCCAGCTCCTGCCGCGCGGTGAGGACGATGACGGGGACCCGGAGCCGGTGTCTCCAGGCCTCGAGCAGCTCGAAGCCATCCAGCCCCGGGAGGTTCAGGTCCAGCACCACCAGGGCGGGGCGCTCCTTCTCCGCCAGCTCCAGCGCCTGCCGGCCGTCGGTGGCGAGCGACACCTGGAAGCCCGCGAGCTTCAGCCCGCGGACGAGCCCGGCGGCGATGGGCGGGTCGTCCTCCACGACCAGGATGGGACTGCGTGGGTCCATGGCGGACGACCTCCCGTGTGAAGCGGCGGGGCCCCACGATGGAGCGGGCCCCGCGGTGGAATCAACCGGTGCTCAGCTCGCGGCCCGCGCCGGGGCGGACGTCGTCACGGAGGTGACCTGGAAGCCCCCCTTCGACGAGCCCGGCGTCGGCAGGGTGTTGGTCACCTGGATGACCCCGGACGCAGCGCCCGGGGGCACCGTGAAGGTGAGCTGCGCGTCGCTCAGGACCTGGAAGTGCTTCAGGGACACGCCGCCCAGGCTCACGTCCGTCGCCCCGGTGAAGCCGGCGCCGTCCACCGTCACCCGCGTCCCGGGTGGGCCCGCCGTGGGCGAGAAGCCCTGGACCTCCGGGGGCGCGCTGCTCTCCACGTGGAAGTCCGTGGACGACGTGGTGACGGCGTCCTCCGTGGCCACCTGGACGTGCCCGCCCACCGCGCCCGAGGGCACCCAGGCCGTGAGCCCCGTGTCGCTCCGCACGGTGAAGCTGGCGGGCATGGCGGAGTCCCCGAAGCTCACGCGCCGCGTGTTCGTGAAGCCCTGGCCCTCGATGCGGACCTCGGTGCCGGCGGGACCGCTCGTGGGCGTGAACCCCGTCACGCTCACGGGCACGGTGAAGGGGGCCTCCGACCCGCCCGTGCCCGCGCCGTTGGTGACGGACACGCTCCCCGTCATCGTGTCGTTGGCCACCACCGCGACGAGCTGCGTGTCGCTGTGCACCTCGTACCTGGCCGCCGGGACGTCCCCGATGCGCACGCCCGTCGTCGCGGTGAAGCCGGAGCCGGTGAGGGTGACCTCCGTCCCCGCGCCGCCGGTGGCGGGCGTGAAGCCGGTGACGGTGGGCCGCGCGCCCGGCGCCACGGTGAACGTCACGGTGCTCCGGACCTGGCCTCCGGGCGTGGTGACGTGGACCGGCCCGGTGACCGCGCCGGGGGGCACGGTGACGACGAGCGAGTCTCCCTTCACGCTGATGGGGGCCTCCGCGGTGGACAGGTCGCCGAAGCGCACGGACGTCGCGTCCGTCAGGCCCGTGCCGCCGAGGGTGACCGCGTCGCCCGCCTTGCCGGACGCGGGCGTCATCGTCTTGAGGCCGGGCGGGGCCACGAAGTGGAAGGACTGGGTCGTCTTCTGGGTCCCCCGCGTGTTGGTGACGCTGATGAGGCCGCTCTGCGCCTTGGCGAGCACGTAGGCGGTGAGCGTCGTGTCGGAGTCCACCTCGAAGCCCGCCGCGTCCACGCCGTCGAAGCGCACGCGCGTCGTCCCGGTGAAGCCGGAGCCGGTGAGGGTGACGGCCGTGCCTCGGCCGCCGTTCGCGGGGCTGAAGGACGCAATCACAGGCACCGCGGTGCTCAGCACGGTGAAGGACTGCTCCGTCCGCGCGGTGCCGGCGGGCGTCTGCGCGCAGATGGGGCCGCTGGCCGTGCCCCCCGGCGAGGTGACGGTGAGCTGCGTGTCGCTCACGGAGAGCAGGGGCACCTCCACGCCCGGCGCTCCCAGGTGGACCGCCGTGGTGCCGCCCAGGCCGGTGCCGTGAAGCGTGACGGTCGTGCCCGGCGCGCCCTGCGTGGGCGAGAAGTGGGTGAGCTGGGGCGGGGTCTGGAGCTGGAACGGCCGGGATGACGCCCCCGAGCCGCGGGTGTTCGTGATGCCGATGGGGCCGGACGTCGTCCTGGGCCCCACGGCCGCGACGAGCTGCGTGTCGCTCAGCACGGTGATGGAGGACGCCGGCGTCCCGTTGAAGGTGACCCCCCGGGTGCCCGTGAAGCCGGAGCCGGTGACGGTGACCTCGGTGCCCTCCAGACCCGACGGAGGCTCGAACGTGCCGAGCGTGGGGGGCGCGCTGCTGACGGCGGTGAAGCCCGCCACGGTGGCCCTGCCGCTCGGCGTGACGACGGTGATGGGGCCGCTGACGGCGCCCGGTGGCACCCGGGCGGTGAGCTGGCCCTGGGACCTCGCGACGATGGGCGCGGGCAGATCCTCGGAGAAGTACACGGCCGTGGTGGAGTCCAGGTCCTCTCCGCGCAGCGTCACCGTGGCGCCGGCCTCCGCGCTCGCCGGGCTGACGGACTGGAGGGTGGGCGCGGGGGTGACGGCGAAGGACGCGCTCGACGTGGCGGTGCCCGCGGGCGTCATCACCTGGAGGGGGCCGCTCGTGGAGCCGTCCGCGACCCGCGCCACGAGCTGCTGGTCGCTCCAGCACCGGACGTACGACGCCAGGGTGTCCCCGAACTTCACGCCGCGCACCCCGGTGAAGCCCGAGCCCGTGACGGTGACCTGCGTGCCGGGGGCACCGCCCTGGGGCGTAAAGCCGGTGATGACCGGGCCCTGCGAGGCGCTTCGGGACGGGGAGGTGCTCAAGGTGCCGCCGGACGGGATGAACTGGCCGTGCACCAACAGCCCCGCGACGAACGCGACGCCCTGGAGGGTGAAGTCCTGGAGGTCGGGCGGATCCTTGGGGAAGCCCTCCTTGCCCTGGAGCAGGCCAAGGGTCGCCGACTGCGCCCTGGACGCCGCGCTCAGGTACACGGCGGCGATGATGCCGGCCACGATGGCCGCGAGCGAGAAGCCGGAGCTCAACGCCTGAATGGTTTGCACGGCCGGGTCATCCGGGTTCGGCGTGATGCTCACCTTCGGGTCGAGGATGTCGTGGTAGAGGCCCGGCTTGCCTTCTTTGTTGTCCTTGACCGTCAGGGTGTAGATGCCCGAGGTCTTGATGACCATGTGACTCGCGGTGCCCCTGAGCGAGAACGAGACGCCCTTGGCGGGGGTGAGGGACATCGTCAGGGTTGTCAGGTGGAAGTGCTTGCCCTGCAGCGTCGTCGCGTCCACCGGCTTCACGAGTGAGAGCACGGGTGGGGTGCCCGCGACGCGCAGGTCCGAGGCGGGGATGCTCAGGCTGGTGGCGACCTGGGGGAGCATCAGGGCCAGCACGAAGTCGTCATCCAGCGACAGCGTCGTGTTCTGGGTCGCGGAGGTGGCGAGGTCGGCGTCGGGGGCGATGGCCTTGGGCGCGGGCCACCGGGGCGGCAGGGTGTTGCGGCCCATGGCCAGCAGCACGAGGCCCGTGTCCGGGCTGTGGGGCTGCGTGAAGACGCCCGTCGTCGGCATGGAGTCGGAGGGCTCCATGGTGGAGAGCGGCTTCGCGGCCACGGTCATACCCATCAGCAACGCGCGCACGGCGCTCGCGATTCGCGGCGCGGCGTCGGAAGGGGGCGTCACGGAGACGGTGAACGTGTGCTCCGGGTCGAAGAACCAGAGGTAGGACTGGGCCTGCTGGTCCTCGAGGGGGGCGTCCTTCGCGGTGGAGGGGACGGTGGCCGCGCCGCCCTGGAGGCTGCCCGTGTGGTTGTCGTGGAGGTTGGTGACGGTGCCACCGGAGAAGGTCCAGTCCCCGACGAGGCCGGCGCTCTTCGGGTCGACCTGGACGTTCATCGCCATCTGGAGGTCCGGGGTGGCGCGGGCGACGTTCCAGATGCGGACCCGCGCGAGGTTCCCGTCGAGGCCCGCGCCGAGCATCAGGTCCGAGCCGGAGGCCCTCAGTCCGGAGGGTAGGGGCGCCGTGCCCTTGGGCTGGCCATCGACGACGAAGGTGAGGGTGCCCTTGTTCGCGGACACGGCCACATGGTGCCAGCGGCCGTCATCCAGCGAGGCATTGCTCAGGCTGGCCGAGGCATAGCGCCCGCTGCCCCAGGCGAGCACGAGGCAGTCATCCTCCAGGCCCAGCGACACGCCCGCGCTGGCGAGGGACAAGAGGGTCTGCGGGCCGCCGGTGCTCATCCGCAGCCACGTCTCCAGGGTGAGCGAGTCGCCGCTGAGCTGCCAGGTGCCGCCGGGGCTCGCGCCACAGCCCGGCGCACCGGTGGTGGACAGGTACCAGTCCGGGTAGACGCAGCCCATGCCGAGGCAGGCCAGCGTCACGGCGATGGCGACGGTACCGTCGGTGGACTGGCCACCCTGGGTGACGGTGTCGGGCACGTTGAGGATCAGCGTGCCCGCCGCCGGATCGAACGCGCACGTCGTCTCCGACAGGCGCAGCGTCAGCGTGGTGTCCTTGTCCAGCCGCTGGGTGATGTCCGGCTGGTTCCCGAAGACGCGGCTGATGCCCGTCGAAATCAGCGTCGGGTCGCAGGCGACCGCGAGGTTCCACCCCTGATTCACATCCGACATGACTGCCTCCCCCCTCCAGGCGCCCCAAGCGCCTCGTCAAGGTGGGAAGAAGATGCCGGCAGGTTGTGGAGGAAGTGTGGAGCCGGTGGACGAAGGCCGGGAGTCCTGGGCACTCCGAATGGGCAGTTCGATTACAGCAGGCCGTCCAGCCAGGTGAGCTGCGCGTCAATCGTCTCCGAGACGACGAGCGGCTGATCCGACGTGCTCGGGTCGGTGTACGGATTGCCAATCTCCTTGTGCTGCCACTTCACCCAGGTCTGCTTGTACCAACCCCAGTCCAGGTTCGTGCCCGTCGAGGGAGGCGTGGCGCCGGAGTACGCGGAGAAGGCGCGGATGCCGGCGGCCGGCACGACCTCCTGGCCTCCGACCACCTGGTACAGGTGCAGCCGAGCGCGGCGGGGGAACTGGGCGGACAGGTCGGTGGCCCAGGCGCCATAGAACGTGCCCCAGGGGCGCACGGGGTTGTTCACCTTGGTGTCGAACGTGCCCAGTTCGCCCTGGCTGTTCCTGCACACGCCATCGAACGACGACACATAGATGTCGATGCCATCCAGCGCCGTGTTGGCGCGGAGCGCCTGGGCCATGCGCATCACCAGACATCCGCCGCGTGAGCTGCCCGCCAGGTAGATGGACCGCGTCTCGGGCCGGACCTGGGCTTGGAGCCACTGGGCGAATCCGTTGACGATGCGCTGCTTCGTGTCGCTGTCGAACAGGTGGTCGAAGTTGTTGTCATTGACCACGGACAGGTGTGTCTTGCCCGGAGGAAACCAGCCCAGGGCCTGGAGCTTCATGGCCAGGGAGCGTCCATCCAGGAGCACATTGGGGCAGGAGACGCCGTCACAGGTCGCGTCCCAGTTGGAGGACTGGCCCGTCACCCCGCTGGAGTGGCCGCTGCTGGAGATCTTCTGCCCGGCCGTCATGAAGACGATGGCCTCGCGCACGCTCGGGGCCTCCACCTGGGCGATGCGGATGGCGTGGAGCGTGCTGTCGGAGGCGCCGGCCGCGCGGAACTGCTCGAAGCCCGGTGCCGCCTGGTAGTTGCCGGAGGCGTCCTTGTAGACGACCCGCCGCGACACCACCGTGCGGCTGCTCCCGTTGGGATGGGACAGGGCCTGGGATTGTGAGTCCAGGGACGCCTCGGGCTCCCCCGGTAACAAGGCCTCGGGCTCTGGCGGAGCACAGCCCGTGAGGGTGCCCCCCAGTGCGAGGGCGAGGCCCGCCCAGAGGGTGATGCGACGAGGGAAACCCGCGATGTGGACCATGGACGGCTCCTGGAGTGTGGAAGGGCTGCGCGGGGCGCAGCGGAGCCCATGTCAGGTCGGATCCTGGCCTTTCGCGAGTTGTCCGACGCCGAAAGGCGGTCCAAGGCCCGCAAAGACGAAGGCCGGTAGTCCCGAGTTTCCTCAAGAACTACCGGCCTTTATGAGTGAGCGGCGGAAGGGATTCGAACCCTCGACCCCGAGCTTGGGAAGCTCGTGCTCTACCAACTGAGCTACCACCGCAGGCGAAGCGAGGCCCAAAGTAGGGGCGGGCCTCGAGGTTGTCAATCAGAAGTGGGCCGCTACTCCCCCTCTTCAACAGTCAGCTGGTACGAGTCCTGGAAGTTGGCCTCGCGGTTGCGCGCGTCGCGCACCTCGAAGAGGTAGACGCCCGGTTCGGCGCTGTAGCGGATGGTCTCCGGCTGGTCGCCCTTGGCCCGGTCGGACGTCTGCACGAGCGTCAGCTTCCCGTCCGGCTGCACGCGGTGCAGGTACAGCCCCACGTCCACCTTGAGGATGCCCAGCAGGGTGGCGGTGAGCGACGTGCGCACCGGCCTGTCAGACAGGTCCACCCGGAAGTAGTCCACGTCCTTCGCCGGGTACACCGTGCCGCGCACCGCCTTGCCCAGCGCCAGGTCCTGCGCGCGCTCGGAGGTGTTGTTCGGCTCGCGCTCCTCGCTGCCGTTGTCCGGCACCGTCGTGACCGTGATGCGGTAGGGCTGCTCCGCGTTCTCGAAGTCCTTCACGAATTTGGCCCCCACCTTCCGGAACGACCCCTCCACCCGGAAGTAGCAGGTGCCGTTGCACGCGACGTTGTTCAGCCGCTCCGGCTCCTTGAGCGCGCCGTCGTTGGCCTTGAGCAGCACCGTCTCCTTCTGCCCGTCGCCCTGCGGCGGCTCCACCATGGACAGCGTGAGGTCCAGCCGGTCCACGCCCGTCAGCTCCACCTTGGCCAGCACCGGCTCGCGCGTCGTCAGCACGTAGTTGTCCACGTCCGACTTGGGCGACAGGAAGCCCTCGCGGTAACCCGCGCCCGTCAGCGGCGTGGCCTTGAGCAGCTCGTCGTTGGGCTCCAGCTCCGCGTGCGCCCCCGCCTCCTCCTGCGACACGGTCAGCGTGTAGGGCACCTGCGCGTTGAACGTACGCCGCTGCGCCTTGCCGGTGCCCACCCAGCCGCCCTTCACCACCAGGTAGACGACCCGGTCCGTCGCGCGCACGCCGATGTTGCGCAGCGCCAGCGGCTCGCCCTCCTTGCCCTGCAGCGTGAACAGCGGCGCCTCCGCGGCGGACAGCACGGAGATCTCCGGACGCACGCCCTCCACGGCGGACAGTTCAATCTTCAGCGCGACCGACGGCACCTCGGGAGGCAGCGGGATGCCCGCGTCCACCACCGCCGAACCCGCGGCTTCCCCGGCGATCTCTCCAGCGGGCGGAGTCGCAGGGGGCGTGGCGGGAGGCTCACCGCCCGCGAACGTGCCTTCCGGGGAAGGGGAGGGCGCCGCGTTGTCGTCGATGACCGGCGTCTCGTCCGGCACGGACGGAGGCGGCACGGCCGCGCCCGTCGGGGCCGGTGCACCCGGGGCCGCCGGCGCTGTGTCCGGAGCAGGGGCCTGCACGGGGACCTCTCCGCCCGGGGTGCCGGTGTCGGGCAGCTCCACCCGGTACCAGTCCTCATCCCCCGAGTGTCCCAGGAACGCCGTCACCGTCTGCCCCAGCGGCAGGGCCGCGGCGTCCACGGCGCGGTCGTTGGGCTCGCGCTCCTCGCCGTCGTTGGGCGCGCGGTACTTCACTTCCAGGGTGTAGGCCCCGCCCATCCCCTTGCGCGCGGGCGACACCACCACCCAGCGCTCCTTCTCCACGAAGAGGTTGGGGAGGCGCTCGCCCTTGCCCTCGCCGTCGCTGTTGACGCCCACCAGCCGGTTGCGGTCCTGGTCGTAGACGTCCAGCTTGATGTCCCCGCCCGGCAGGCCCGACACCGTCACGTCCGCGATGCGCGGCGCACCCGGCGCGAGCCGGTACCAGTCCTCGTCCAGCTTGTTGGGCTCTGCCGCCAGGCCCCCCGTCACCACGCTGTCGCGCGTGAGCGCCAGCGACTGGTCGGGACGCTCGTTGGGCTCCTGCTCCGTGAGCGCCGCCGGGCCCGTCTCCACCACGCCCGCGTCCACCTCCTGCGGGACGTCCTTCTTGCAGGCGGCCACCCCCAGACCCAGCCCCAGCACACAGACCCAGCCCCAACGTCGATTCACGTCTTCCTCCTCGGTCGCATCGCCTTGTCGGCCCGGGGGTGTCCGGGTGTCAAGCACCCCCAACCCGCGCCAGGGCGCTTTCATCCAGGCCCCCCGCCAGAGCCTGAAGGTCCGGTGGAGACGGAAGGTGCGCACCCGGACTGGAGCCCCGGGGCAGGGACGATCCAAGATGCGCCCCATGCGAAGCCTGTCCGTGGCCTCCCTGCTGCTCGCCGCTCCCTCCGTCCTCGCCGCCGCGCCGGCCGCGCCCGGCTATGCCCAGGCGGAAGCCTACGTGGAGAAGGACGCGCGTCCGGAGCACTACTCGCCCCTGAACCTGCTGGACGGCCGGGACACCACCGCGTGGTGCGCCGAAGGGGAGAAGCCCGCCCACGTCATCATCGGCTTCAAGGAGCCCGTCACCCTGGACGAGGTGCGCGTCTACACGGGCGATGGCACCTCCCGCGACGCCTTCAAGGCCAACGGCCGGGTGCGCAAGTTCACCCTCACCAGCGTGGAGGCCTCGCGCAGCGTCACCGTGCAGGACAAGCGCGGCCTGCAGGCGGTGCCCCTGACGCAGCCGCTGTTCGGCGCGCGCTTCGTCCTGGAGGTGGCCGACCGCTTCCCCGGCACGAAGGAGGGCGCCCCGGTGTGCATCACCGACCTCGTCCTCTACTCGGGCGGCAAGCCCCTCAACGCGCCCGCGCTCGCCACCCGCTTCAAGTACGACGCCCGCGTGGCGCCGCTTCTGGGCACGTGGTTCGGCGGCCACGAGGGCGCCCCGGAGCGCTTCCTGTCCTTCTTCGTGGACGGCACCTGGCGCTTCTCGCTGGAGCCCCTGGAGACGCCCGAGCCCACCACGGTCGTCACCGGCACCTACACGGTGTCGGGCAGCCGCGTGACGTTGGACATCCCCAAGAAGGGCCGGGTGCCGGTGGGCTTCGAGCGAAGCGCCGCCGGCGAGGGGCCGAAGGCGTCCGCCTCGCTGGCGCTGGACGGCGCGCTCCCCGCGGAGTGGGGGAGCGACTTCCGCAGCCATCCCTGACAACGCCCGGAACGTGGCCCGGGCGTCGGCCGGCTAGATGGCGGCCCGGGTCTTCCGCTTCGCGTCGAAGTTGCGGAAGAAGGCGACGATCTTCTCCTCCGCCTGCTTGGCGTCGGCCGCGTCCGCGAACTCCGACTCCAGGAAGATGCCTCCGCACGACTCGCAGGAGTCGAAGTGCAGGGGGTGCTGACGGTCGCCACCGTCAACGCGAACCAGGTCGACCTTGCAGTCCGGGCAGTTGCCAGTCAGGGCCTCGGCGTCCACCTTGCCGCCCTGGCCCTCGAGTCCGAGCAGGTTGTTGTGCAGGAGGATCCGGTTCAGGTCCGCGACGTTGATCCACAGCCCGCCGCATTCTTTACATTCCCGCAACGTCTCGTGATCTCCCTCGAGATCAGTCATTTCGACGTCGCAACCAGCGGGGCAATCCATGGGGCGGCTCATTCTCCTGAAAAGGGGAGCGGTGCTCCCCGGTGAATGGAGAATGATAAGTCGCCCAAAAATTCGGATGCAACCCATGCGGCTGCTTCTGTTGGCAACGGGCGTTCGACCAGCCCCCAGGGCTCAGGCCCGCTCCTTCACCCGCCGGATGTCCGCCCCCAGGCCGCGCAGCTTCCGCTCCAGCCGCTCGTAGCCCCGGTCCAGGTGGTAGACGCGGCTCACCTCGGTCTGCCCCTCCGCCCGGAGGCCCGCCAGGATGAGGGACGCGCTGGCGCGCAGGTCGGTGGCCATCACCTGGGCCCCGCTCAGGCCCTTCACGCCCTTCACCACCGCGGTGTGCCCCTGGATGGTGATGTCGGCACCCAGCCGGTGCAGCTCCGGCACGTGCATGAAGCGGTTCTCGAAGATGTTCTCGGAGATGACCGACGTGCCGTGGCTCACCGTCATCAGCGCCATCAACTGCGCCTGCATGTCGGTGGGGAAGCCCGGGTGCTCCGTGGTGGTGATGTTCACCGACTTGAGCGACCTGGGCGCCTTGCAGCGCAGGCCGCCACCCTCGGCGGTGATGGTGCAGCCTGATTCGCGCAGCTTGTCGATGACCGCGTCCAGGTGCTCCGGCCGGGCGTGCTTCACCAGCACGTTGCCCCCGCTGATGGCCGCCGCGACCAGCAGCGTGCCCGCCTCGATGCGGTCCGGCAGGATGGCGTGGTCCACGGGGTTCAGCGACTCCACGCCCTCGATGGTGATGACGGACGAGCCCGCGCCCTCCACCTTCGCGCCCATCTTGTTGAGCACCCGCGCCAGCTCCTCCACCTCCGGCTCGCGCGCGCAGTTCTCCATCACCGTGCGGCCCTTCGCGAGCACCGCCGCCATCATCACGTTCTCCGTGCCGGTGAC
Organism: Corallococcus sp. CA047B; assembly: GCF_003612065.1. Lineage (NCBI taxonomy): Bacteria > Pseudomonadati > Myxococcota > Myxococcia > Myxococcales > Myxococcaceae > Corallococcus > Corallococcus sp. CA047B. Next base: position 3,947 of record NZ_RAWD01000096.1, on the reverse strand, counting down.
GGTGATGACGTCGAAGTTGACCATGCCGCCCTTGAGCTGCTTCGCCCGGGCCTCCACGTACCCTTCGGTCAGGTGGATTTCGGCGCCCAGCGCCTTCAAGCCCTTCAGGTGCTGGTCGATGGGCCGCGCGCCAATGGCGCACCCTCCCGGCATGGACACGCGCGCCCGGCCGAAGCGCGCGACGAGCGGCCCCAGCACCAGGATGCTGGCGCGCATCGTCTTCACCAGGTCGTAGGGCGCCTCCGGGGTGATGTCCCCGGTGATGCTGATTTCACAGGTGTCGGCCTTCTTGCCCGTCAGCCGCTCGGCCTCGCACCCCATCGTGCGCAGCACCGCCAGCATCGTCTTCACATCCGCCAGGTCCGGCACGTTGCGGAAGGTGGTGGTGCCCTCCGCCAGGAGCGCGGAGGCGAGGATGGGCAGCGCCGCGTTCTTCGCGCCGGACACCTCCACCTCACCGTGCAGCGGGGTGCCACCCTTCAGAACGATCTTGTCCATGTCTTCCCGTGCCTCTTCCCAGCCTCGGCCCTGTGGCCGTCAGGCCGCGGGCTGTGTCCCGAACGCCATGCGTTCACGCCGTTCCAGGTCCTTCTCCACACGCGCGTCCGCGTACCCCGCGGCCCGCAGGAGCTCCAGGACGGCGCTTCCCTGGGTCTCCCCCATCTCCAATGCAAGCAGTCCGCCAGGCTCCAGCACCCGCCGAGCGCCCTGGATGACCCGCCGCAACGCCGTCAGGCCATCCGGTCCGCCATCCAGCGCCAGCCGGGGCTCGCGGCGCACCTCCGCCGACAGCCCGGCGATGTCGCCCGAGTCGATGTACGGCGGGTTCGACACCACCACCTGGAAGCGCGCGTCCGGGGGCAGGGGCCCGAACAGGTCGCCCTCCAGCACCAAGACGCGGTCCGCCACGCCCAGCGCCTGGGCGTTCTCCTTCGCCAGCGCGCACGCGTCCGGGGACAGGTCGGTGGCGAACACGGTGGCCTGGGGGCGCTCGGCCGCCACGCTGATGGCGATGCAGCCGGAGCCCGTGCACACGTCCAGCACCTTCGAGGGCGCGTCCCTGGGCACCGCGTGGAGGAGGGCCTCCACCAGCAGCTCCGTCTCCGGCCGGGGGATGAGCACGCGCGCGTCCACCTTGAAGGGCCGGTTGTAGAACTCCTTCGTGCCCGTCAGGTAGTTGGTGGGCTCTCCGGCGAGGCGGCGCTCGATGAGCGCTCGGAACGCGGTGAGTTCCTCCTTCGCCAGGGGCCGGTCCAGGTCCACGTACAGGCGCACGCGGCCCGTCTTGAGCACGTGCGCCAGCAGGATTTCCGTCGTGAGCCGGGGCGCGTCCACCTGACGCTTCTCGAAGTGCTGCGTCGTCCAGGTGAGGACCCGGCGGATGGTCCAGACGTCGCTCATGCTTCGCCGGAGGGGCGCCCGCTGCCCGTCTGCGCCTTGAGGGCCTCCGCCTGGTAGTGCGTGCGGCAGGCGGTAATCACTTCGTCCACGTTGCCCACCATGATGGCCGGCAGGTTGTGCACGGTGAGGCCGATGCGGTGGTCGGTGAGCCGGTCCTGCGGGAAGTTGTACGTGCGGATCTTCTCGCTGCGGTCGCCCGTGCCCACCTGGCCCCGGCGCATGGAGTCGCGCTCGTTGCGGATGCGCTCCTGCTCCATGTCGTAGAGCTTCGCGCGCAGCATGCGCAGGGCCATGGCGCGGTTCTTCCCCTGGCTCTTCTCCTGCTGGCACTTCACCACGATGCCGGAGGGCTTGTGGATGAGGCGCACCGCGGAGTCCGTGGTGTTGACGCTCTGGCCGCCGGCGCCCGTGGAGCGCATCACCTGCATCTCGATGTCCGCCGGGTTGATCTGCACGTCCACGTCCTCCGCCTCCGGCATCACCGACACGGTGATGGTGGAGGTGTGGATGCGCCCCTGCGTCTCCGTGGCCGGCACGCGCTGGACGCGGTGCACGCCGGACTCGTACTTGAGCTGGCTGAACACGGCGTCCCCGGACAGCGTCACGGTGGCGTCCTTCACGCCGCCCGCGTTGCCCGCGCTCATGTCCAGGATGTCCGCCTTCCAGCCCTTGCGGTCCGCGTAGCGCAGGTACATCTGCATCACCTCTTCGGCGAAGAGGGCCGCCTCGTCGCCGCCCGCGCCCGCGCGGATCTCCAGGATGACGTTCTTCTCGTCATTGGGATCCTTGGGCAGCAGGAGGATCTTCAGCGCGGATTCCTGCACCTCGCGCTGTTCCTTCAGGCCGGGCAGGGCCTCGCGCGCGTAGGCCTTCTCGTCGGGGTCGGAGCTGGCCAGCCAGGTCTCCACCTCCGACAGATCCGCCAGCACCTTGCGGTAGGCCCGGAACGTCTCCACCAGCCGCTCCAGGGCGGCGCGCTCCTTGGAGACCTTCTGGAGCTTCGCCGTATCGGCGAGGATTTCGGGGTTCGACAGGTCGGCCGTGAGCCGCTCGAAGCGGCGCTCGACCTCTTCCAATTTGTCAATCATGCGTGGGTCCCGGGGCGTCTTGCCCCTTTGGCCGCCCTCTGGCAAGGGCCGAGGGCGTCAAGGAAAACCTTGGCCGTCTGGGCACGGGCATGTAAGAACGCCCCCCGTCGCCGCCCGGTGCGGCCCGATTCACGCCCAACACGGAGCCTTCGATCATGCCTGCACAGAAGGGTAATCGTTCCAAGAAGAAGCTCGCCAACCGCGCCAAGACGCGCAAGGCGCAGCTGAAGCGCCGCCGCAACCGCTTCAAGCGCGGCCAGCGCAACAACAAGTAGCACCCAGACTACTCCCCCCCTCGGACATCCGAGGAGGGGAGCGGTCGGGCCCCTGGCTCACCGGCCTCCGTGGGGCTCAGCGCGGGCAACATCCGCTCCAGCCCCTGGGCCTGGGACGCGGTGCGCAGCAGCGCCATCACCCCTTCGGCCTCGGCACCCGTCACGGGCACCGGCTGGACGGGAAACTCCGGATAGCGGTCGGTCCTGAGCGGCAGCACGTCACTGGACAGGTAGCCCGTGGAACCGAAGCGCGCCCGCCACAGGACGCTGCGCTTGTCCCGGGGATTCCAGTTGCCCCCGAACACGAAGTTGCCCAGCGAGTAGACCACCGGCGCGCCCCGGTACAGCTCCATGGACTGGAGCACGTGGGGGTGGCTGCCGAGCACGCCCGCCGCGCCCGCGTCGATGGCCGCGTGCGCGAGCCGCACCTGGTACGGCTCCGGGGTGGTGTTGCCCTCGATGCCCCAGTGGAAGAAGGGCAGCACGAGGTCCGCGTGCGCCTTCGCGGCGGTGATGTCCTCCACCATCATCCGCTCCATCACCTCCACGTCGGAGAAGTGGCCCGCCACGCCCGGGGTGGTGTCCGTGGCGTAGACCTCCCGCGGCTCGATGTTGCGCGTGCCCAGGAAGAAGTAGCCCAGGAACGCGATGCGCTGGCCTCCCACGGTGAGCAGGGCCGGGCGGCGCGCCTCCGCGAGGTTCCTCCCCGCGCCGAAGTAGGGGACGCCCGCGGCCTCCAGCGTGGTGAGGGTGTCCAGGAGCCCCTGCGCGCCGTAGTCCATCATGTGGTTGTTGGCGAGGCTCACCACGCCCACGTTGCCGGCCTTGAGCACGTTCACCAGCTCCGGCCGCGCCTTGAAGTTGAAGTTCTTGGGCAGCTTCTGCGTGCTGTCCGTGTACGGGCACTCCAGGTTCACGACGAACAGGTCGCCCGAGTCCGCGATGGGCTTCACCTCGCGGAAGCCGTACGCGTACATCTCCTCGCGCGAGCGGCCCTTGCCCACCTGTTCATCGAAGTACGTCTGATAGTGGTGGCCCACCGTCACGTCGCCACCGACGACCAGCGTCACCGGGCGGACGGGCGCCAGGGTGGTCGGCTGGCCGGGGGCGGCCGGCGTGGGGTGTCCTGTATCGGACCCGCCGGAGTCGTCCCGCGTGGGGCCCGTTCCAGGGCCTCCAGGAG
>NZ_RAWD01000095.1:0-28936 GCF_003612065.1 Corallococcus sp. CA047B | reverse complement strand
GGGTACGACCTAGGGCCCGTCCCCCCGCAAGCCCCCCGGGCGACCTGGTTTTCCGCTCCCGGTTCCCCTCTGGGGAGGCCCCGGGGACGTCACCTGACCTTGAGAAAGCGCGGGCCGGCCGTTATAAGCCCCGACCCAACTACAACGCTGGACCTCCCATCCGTCAGGGGTGGGGGCAAGGCGCACTGGAGAGAAGCACCATGAAGCCCGACATGCACCCCGTCTATCCGCCCGCGCGCATCACCTGCTCGTGCGGCAACGTCATCGAGACGAAGTCGACCCGCGGCTCGTTCGGCGTGGAACTGTGCTCGAACTGCCACCCGTTCTTCACCGGCAAGTACAAGCTGATGGACACGGCGGGCCGCATCGACAAGTTCAAGAAGCGCTACGCGAACAACCCGCCCAGCATCAAGACCGGCGCGAAGACGACCGAAGTCGCCGAGCCCGAGAAGAAGGCTTAAAGCCGCTTCCGCTCAGACATTCGCAGTGCCCACGAGCAGGTCGTGGAGGGCCTCCAGAAACAGAGGCGCTCCCGTCCTGCTCGCGGTGTTTCTGGCGCTGGTGCCACGTCAAGTTTCAGGGTGCTACAGGCCAGAAATTCGACGTAGCAGCAGACTGACCGCACAGTCCGCCCCGTCCCGAAGACGTGTGTCCGAAGACGGAGGCGAGATGTTCGCGGAAGCTGCTGCCCCTAGCCTGAAGGTTGTTCGACGCTCCCTCAACGACAGCGTCTACGCGAAGCGCGGGGAGGACTACACGCTCCTCCAGGGCGACAGCCTGGAGCTGATGGCGCAGCTGCCGGAGCAGTCCTTCGACCTCATCTTCGCGGACCCGCCCTACTTCCTGTCCAACGGCGGCACCACCTGCAAGAACGGCAAGCGCGTCTCCGTGGCCAAGGGCCAGTGGGACGTCTCCCGCGGGGTGGAGGAGGACCACGCCTTCACGACGAAGTGGCTCGCCGCCTGCCAGCGCCTGCTGCGCCCCTCCGGCACGCTGTGGGTGAGCGGCACCCAGCACGTCATCTTCAACGCCGGCTTCGCCATGCAGAAGCTGGGCTACAAGCTGCTCAACACCGTCACCTGGTACAAGCCCAACGCGAGCCCCAACCTGGCGTGCCGCTACTTCACGCACTCCACGGAGCTGCTCATCTGGGCCTCGCCGAAGACGGGCGGCAAGCTCCAGCACGTCTTCAACTACCAGCGCATGAAGGCGGAGAACGGCGGCAAGCAGATGCGCGACGTCTGGGCCCTGCCGCGCAACGGTGACGAGGAGCTCACCGCCGACGGCGCCGGCCGCATGTGGACGCAGACGGCGCCTCGTGGCGAGGAGAAGGCCTTCGGCAGCCACCCCACCCAGAAGCCGGTGGCCCTGCTGGAGCGCATCCTGGAGGCCAGCTGCCCGGAGAACTCGCTGGTGTTGGACCCCTTCAACGGCAGCGGCACCACCGGCGTGGCCGCCCTGAAGCACGGCCACCGCTACGTGGGCATCGACATGAACCCGGAGTATCTGGCGCTCTCCAAGAAGCGCCTGGAAGCGGCGCGCAAGTAGTTCCGCCTCACGCGCGGGCGAGGATGAGCTCGACGCCCTGCCGCGCGATGGGGTGATAGCGCGCCCCATGCTTCTCGAACGCGGCGCGCGCCACCTTGCGGTAGTCGCGCGACGAGGCGAGCACGCTGTAGAGCGGCTTCAGGTACTTCATCCGGCCCACCTCGCCGAGGAACTCCTCGGCACGGTGGAGCGCCGGCTCGAAGCCCGCCCGCAGCGCCGCCACCAGCCACGCCACCAGCACCTCCGAGTTGCGGCTCTTCGTGAGCGCGTAGCGCGCGTCCAGCTGGCGGAATATGTCCAGCGACGTGTCCGGCGGCATGGACTCCAGGAAGAGCTGCCACTCGGTGGGCGTCCAGTCCTTCACCGCGTCTTGCGTCGGCACCTGTCCGCGCAGCGCCTCCAGCGCCTCCAGCCGCGCTGAATGCGGACGGGGCGCGCTCGGCGGAACGCCGGGCCGGTTCAGGTACGCGTCCGCGTCCACCTTCGCCAGCGCGCCCGGCAGCTCCTTCTCCGTGAAGAGGATGAAGTCCTCCGTGGTGAGCGCCTGGAAGCGGTACGTCGCCAGGTAGCGGCGCAGGTAGCCGTCGAAGGCCGGACGGCCCACCGCGTCCTCCAGCGCGCGCAGGAGCAGGTAGCCCTTCTCGTAGGGAATCTGGGAGAAGGCCTCGTCGGGATCCACGCCGGCCAGGTGCGTGCGCAGCGACGTGAGCTGTGGGTGCGCGCGGAAGTGGTGCAGCGCTTCGTCCAGGGAGCGGCGCCCCAGCGCCGCGTGCAGCGCCGCGACCTCCGGTCCGGCCAGCGCCTCCAGGATGCGGCGCTCGGCGAAGACGGTGAAGCCCTCGTTGAGCCAGAAGTGCTCCGCGGACGCGTTCGTCACCAGGTTGCCCGTCCACGAGTGCGCCAGCTCGTGCGCCACCACGTTCACCAGGCTCTTGTCGCCCGCGATGAGCGTGGGCGTGAGGAACGTCAGGCGCGGGTTCTCCATGCCGCCGTACGGGAACGAGGGCGGCATCAACAGCAGGTCGAAGCGCTCCCAGTCATACGGCCCGAAGAGCGACTCCGCGGCCTTCAGCATGTCGTCCACGCCCGCGAACTCGTCCGCCGCGTCCTCCAGCGCCTCCGGCTCCGCCCACACCCGCGAGCGCGGCCCCAGCTCCTTGGGCGCGAGGCTGCCCACCGCGAACGCCAGCAGGTACGGGGGCACCGGCTGGGGCATCTCGAAGTGCTCCTCCGCCTCCACGCCGTGCTCCTCGCGGCGCACGAAGCTCGCCGCCATCACGGCCTTGAGCCCCTTGGGCACGCGCAGCGACGCGCGGTAGCGGATGCGCAGCCGGGGCGTGTCCTGCAGCGGCACCACGCTGCGCGCGTGGATGGCCTGGCACTGGCTGAACAGGAACGGCTGATGTCCGCCCGCCGTCTGCGAGGGCAACAGCCACTGCAGCGCGCTCGCCTCCGGGGACGTGCGGTAGCGCACCGTGAGCTGCTTGAGACCTTCGGGCAATTGGATGCGCAGCCGGCTCCCCAGGATGGGCTCGGGAGGGGAGAGGATGTAGGGCAAGGGGCGACCCTGGGCATCCACGACGGCGCGGATGTCCAGGTCGCGGGTGTCCAGGTCGAGGGGGCCGGCTGACGCCTCCTTGAGGGTCAGCGTGGCCTCCGCGTGCAGGCGACGCGTCCGGAAATCGACGCGGGCCTTCCAGTCCAGCGTTTCCGTCTCAGGCTGCGTGCTGTCGTTGTACGAGTGCGGGTCGAGGCGAGCCATCCCCGACTTGTAGTCGGGGAGGCGACCTCCTGGCGAGCACACCCGACGGCAATGCCGGTTGACTTCCGGGTCAATCGCCTACATTTGTGCAGTCCCCTACTTCCCTTAAGGGAGCCAATTTCCGATGACGACCCGGATCCGAAAAGTGGCGGTGCTTGGCGCTGGCGTGATGGGCAGCGGCATCGCCGCGCATCTGGCCAACTCCGGCGTTCGCGCCCTGTTGCTGGACATCGTTCCCCCCAAGGCCGCACCGGGGGAGGACACCGCCTCCAAGGCGTTCCGCAACAAGTTCGCCCAAGGCGCGCTCGCCAACCTGCGCAAGCAGAAGCCCAGCCCCATCGTGTCCGAGCAGGTGTTCACCGCCATCGAGGTGGGAAACCTGGAGGACGACCTCGCCCGGCTCGCGGAGTGCGACTGGATCATCGAGGTGGTGAAGGAGGACCTGGCCGTCAAGCAGGCCCTGTTCGCCAAGGTGGAGAAGCACGCGCGCAAGGACGCCATCATCAGCTCCAACACGTCCGGCCTCTCCATCGTCGGGATGACGGAAGGCCGTGGCGCGGAGTTCAAGAAGAACTTCCTGGTCACGCACTTCTTCAACCCCGTGCGCTACATGAAGCTGCTGGAGCTGGTCTCCGGCCAGCACACCGACCCGGAGGTGGTGAAGACCATCCACCGCTTCGGTGAGGAAGTGCTCGGCAAGGGCATCGTCTACGGCAAGGACACCACCAACTTCATCGCGAACCGCATCGGCGTGTACGGGATGATGCGGACCATCTCCGAGATGTCCAAGACGGAGATGTCCATCGAAGAGGTGGACAAGATCTTTGGCCCGGCGATGGGCCGTCCCAAGTCGGCCGTGTTTCGCACCGCGGACATCGTGGGCCTGGACACGTTCACCCACGTGGCGAAGAACTGTTACGACACGCTCACGCACGACGAAGAGCGCAACGTCTTCGCCATCCCCGACTTCCTCCAGAAGATGGTGGAGAAGGGGATGCTGGGCGACAAGAGCGGCGGCGGCTTCTACAAGAAGGACAAGTCCGCGGGCGGCAAGGACATCCTCGCGCTGGACCTGAAGTCGCTGGAGTACCGGCCCCAGGCCAAGGTGCGCTTCGACTCGCTGGGCGCCGCGAAGGACATCGAGAACGTCCGTGAGCGCGTCGCGTCCGTGATGAACGCGACCGACAAGGCGGGCACGTTCGCCGAGCGCGTCACCCTGGACGTGCTGGCCTACTCCAGCCGCCGCATCCCGGAGATCGCGGACGACGTGGTCAACGTGGACCGTGGCGTGCGCTGGGGCTTCGGCTGGGACCTGGGTCCCTTCGAAGTGTGGGACGCGTACGGCGTGCAGAAGGGCGTGGAGCGCATGAAGGCGCTGGGCCTGAAGCCCGCCGCCTGGGTGGAGGAGATGCTGGCCAAGGGCCGCACGTCCTTCTACGGCGTGAAGGACGGCCGCGACACCTACTGGGACATCCCGTCCAAGTCGGAGAAGGCCGTCGTCGAGAACGCGCGCACCTTCCGCGTGGAGTACCTCAAGCGCGGCAACAAGAAGATCACCGGCAACGACAGCGCCACGCTGTGGGACACCGGCGACGGCGTCACGCTGCTGGAGTTCCACTCCAAGATGAACTCCATCGACGATGACATCATCGCGATGATGAACACCGCGCTCGACGAGACGGAGAAGAACCACAAGGGCCTCGTCATCGGCAACGACGGGTCCAACTTCTCCGCCGGCGCGAACATCATGGCCATGCTGATGGCGGCCAAGAGCGAGGACTTCGACTCCATCCGCGCGATGGCGTCCAAGTTCCAGCAGGCCAACCAGCGCATGCGCTACAGCCCCGTGCCCGTCGTGACGGCGCCCTTCAACCTCACGCTGGGCGGCGGCGCGGAGGTCACCATGGGTGGCAACGCGGTGCAGGCGAGCGCGGAGCTGTACATGGGCCTCGTGGAGGTCGGCGTCGGCCTCATCCCCGGCGGCGGCGGCACCATGATGCTGCTGCGCAACGTGTTCGGCGCGTACGCGGCGGACAAGGACTTCGACTCGCTGCCCTTCCTCAAGAAGGTGTTCCTCGCCATCGGCACCGCGAAGGTGGCGACGAGCGCGGAAGAGGCGCGCGAGTTCGGCTTCCTGTCGGCTCAGGACGGCATCACGGGCAACCGTGACTTCCTGCTGTCGGACGCGAAGTCGCGCGTGCTGGGTCTGGCGAATGGCGGCTTCCGCCCGCCGCGTCCCACGCGCTTCCGGCTGCCGGGCCCCAACGGCGCGGCCACCATCGACATGATGTTGTACGACATGCAGCTCAACAATCAGATCAGCGCCCACGACCGGAAGATCGCCCAGAAGCTGGCGCGCGTGCTGTCCGGCGGCGACACCAGCCCCTCGGTGCTCGTGAGCGAGGACAAGCTGCTGGAGCTGGAGATGGAAGCGTTCCTGAGCCTCATCGGTGAGGAGAAGACCCAGGACCGCATGATGTTCATGCTCGAGAAGGGCAAGCCGCTGCGCAACTAGCGCGAGGCGTTTACCCATGGGTTGCCAGAATCGAAATCCGAAGCACGCCCGGACGCTGTCCGGGCAGGGAGACACCTGACATGTCCAGCCGAGTCGTGATTGCCAGCGCGGTGCGCACCCCCTTCACCCGCGCGCACAAGGGTGAGTTCAAGGACACGCGTCCGGATACGCTCGCGGCCCTTGCCATCAAGGAAGCCGTCGCCCAGGTCCCCGGCCTGAAGGCGTCGGACGTGGAAGACGTCATCATGGGCTGTGCCATGCCGGAGGCCGAGCAGGGCATGAACGTCGCCCGCAACGCCAGCCTGCTCGCGGGCCTGCCGGACACCGTTCCCGGCATGACCATCAATCGCTTCTGTTCCTCCGGCGTGCAGTCCATGGCGCAGGCGGCGCAGGGCATCAAGTCCGGGATGATGCAGGTGGCCATCGCCGGTGGCACCGAGTCCATGACCATGGTGCCCATGGGCGGCAACAAGGTCTCCGCCAACCCGGAGATCATGGAGAAGCTGCCGGAGGTCTACACCTCCATGGGCGCCACGGCGGAGAACATCGCGTCCCGCTACAACGTCACCCGCGAGGACTCGGACAAGTTCGCCGCGGAGAGCCAGCGCCGGGCGGCCACCGCGCGGGAGCAGGGCAAGCTCAAGGATGAGATCTTCCCTGTCACCACGACGATGTACGACGAGGACGGCGTCGCGAAGCAGGTGACCGTCTCCGTGGACACCATCATGCGTCCGGAGACGACGGTGGAGGGCCTGTCCAAGCTGCGCCCGGCGTTCAACGCCAAGGGCGTGGTGACGGCGGGCAACGCCTCTCCGCTGACCGACGGCGCGGCCGCCGCGGTCCTCATGAGCGAGGAGAAGGCGAAGGAGCTCAACGCCAAGGCGCTGGGCTACTTCGTGGACTACGTGGTCGCTGGCGTGCCGCCGGAGATCATGGGCGTGGGTCCGGTGCCGGCCATCCGCAAGCTGCTGGAGCGCAACAAGCTGAAGGTGGAGGACATCAGCGTCTTCGAGCTCAACGAGGCCTTCGCGGCGCAGGCGCTGCACTGCATCCGCGAGCTGGGCATCCCGCTGGACAAGGTGAACCCCAACGGCGGCGCCATCGCCCTGGGTCACCCGCTGGGCGTCTCCGGCGCGCGCATGGTGGCCACCATCCTGCGCGAGCTGAAGCGCCGCGACGGCCGCTACGGCGTCGTCAGCATGTGCATCGGCGGTGGCATGGGCGCCGCGGCGCTCGTGGAACTCGCGAAGTAATCCGCTTCCGCTTCGCGCCCCTCGGTTGAACGCGAGGGGCGCGAAAGAGGATGTCAGGAGGCCGGGGCGTCCGGGTCGTGTACCGGGACGCCCGCCAGGCGCAGCACCCGCAGCGCGTTGGTGGTGTCCACCACCCCCTGCCGCAGCCGGTAGTCGAACACCATCTTCCCGTCCTCCAGGTGGTCGCGGAAGTGCACGTTGACCACGTGCGCGTCCTTCTCCTCCGCCAGCACCGTCATGGACAGGTCGTGCGTCGTCACCGCGCCGCAGGTGCCGGCGGCGAGCAGCAGCCGCGTAATCGTCCTGCCAACGACGTGCTGCGGGGCATTGTCGGCGTGACGTGCGCTGCCGACGCTGGCGTGCATGGCGAAGCAGGTAGAAAAGCCGGAGAGGGCGCGCATCGCGGAAGCCCTCAAGTCTAGGGGCTGTCCCTGATCTCCGGTCCGAAAATTCAACCTGCTGGATCGACCATCGGGGCTGGACCCGTCTTCGGGAGGCATCAGGAGGTTGCCAGCCAGCGTCGGGCATGATCAACGCTGGCTGTGCGCCGACATGAACTGAGCGATGCTGAGTGGAGCCGCATCAAGCCCCTGCTGGGCTCCCGCGGCGGCCCGCCCTCGAAGCGTGGGGACCGCGACTTCATCAACGCCGTCATCTGGCGCGTGAAGACGGGAGTGCAGTGGCGGGACCTGCCCGAGAGGTTCGGCCACTGGAAGACCGTCTACAACCGCTTCCACCGCTGGGCGCAGGCCGGGAGATGGGAAGCCATTTTCAAAGCGCTACGGCTCGACGTGGATGAACTCGGCTCTCTCGCTGACGCCTCCGTCGTCCGGGCTCATCAGGACGCCTCGGGCGGAAAAGGGGGGGCCGAAGCAATGCTCTGGGGCGTTCTCGAGGAGGTTTTTCAACGAAGGTTCACGCCGTCACAACGACGGGCGGTAAGCCGCTCCACCTCGCGCTGACGCCTGGCCAGCAGCACGAGTCCACGATGGCCGAGGAACTCATGGTGCATGCCGAAGGCGACGCCTTCATCGCGGATACGGGCTATGACGCTGACCGCATCCGCGCCAACGTCCGGAAACTTGGGATGAAGCCTGTCATCCATTCGAACCCGAGCCGCAAGCGAGCGCTTCCATTGGACCGGACCCTGTACCGGCTGCGCTACCGGGTGGAGTGCTTCTTCCACGACCTCAAGCGCTTTCGAGCTGCCGCCACCCGCTACGACAAGACGGCGACCAGCTATCTCGCCGTCCTGCACGTCGCCTCCATGCTTCTCTGGCTGCGTTAATCAGGGACAGCCCCCTAGCCTTGTTCAGGAGGTACTGTGTCCGAACTCCTCAAGTATGGTTGCATGCATTTCTAGGCGAGATGATATGCGAATAAGTGACGCATGCTCAGAACGAATCTCGTGGAGCGTGCGCGCAAACCTCTCTGTTGAATCCCAATGCCAATCAGAGGCTAAGTTGTAATCGCGCTTTTTAGGCCTCCCATACCGATCGAGAAACCGGTCGATCGACACGAGCGTCGCGGGGTGTAAGTGGATAGAACTAGCCCAACGACGAAGAACTTCAGAGGATTCGGGGCCACAAGCAGTGCCTTCCAGCAACACATCCAACGAGCCGCAGCAATCCTGAAGGCGCCGCGACAGTTCATAAAAATTATATCCCTCACGAAAAAAACTTCCATATCCTTCGTCGCGACTAACCACCTCATGCAGTTCGTTAGCACAATTCGCCAACGAGCGAACCGCCTCAGCCGTCATTCGAAGGTAACGCGCTTCGTCCGCCGCGCTCTTTGCGTTTCCTGGATTGCGGCCCTCAAGCACCGTCATTAGCGCAACTCTCACTGACTCGATTCCAGATTCGTCGCGCGCTATTTTCTTATCCAGAACGGGCGGCGTGACTTGCTTCGAAAGAAACTTGAACAGAACCTCCGCAGACGCCCGGGCAGCGAAAAGCTTGTACCGGTCGTCTTTGCGCGGATCGGCGTGATCCATGACGCTCTTGACCACGACCCACCCCGACAGACCCAATCGATGCGCGATGCTTCCGATCGTGGCAGCTTCCATCTCAAGCCCCAGAACGGAACGTACACCCCAGTCCCTGAGTTGATCCCAGGTAACCCCGTCCTTGACAACGACATTGCCGCTCGCAATCGGCCCAACCTTGATCCGAAATGGAAGCTTCTCCGGGCCGTCCACATTGAGTGCTAGGATACGCTCAACGAACTGTCGACCGGATTGCGACAGGGAGAGTTTCAATCCATCGAGAGATACCAGTCCTTTCGCTTCAAGGGCGCTTAAGCGCTCCCCCCACGTCCCGCGCGGGAAATAGCGAGCGCGGGCTGTATGATACCGCGGGTCTTCTCCTGCGAGCAGTCGCTCCAGTAGCCAAATGTCTGCCTCCTGCGCTGAAGCATCACCAAAACTCGGCAGACCATCCGGCACCAAATCTTGTGCCGCTCGCACCCAAGTGTCGAGCATAGGAATCTGGCGGTGGTCACTCTCAGTCCCAGTCTGCTTGCGTTTGCCCTCGTCATAGGCATACACCATTTCCGCGATGATTACGTCGCCGAGCGCTAGATCACCAGGGTTTCCCGCGCACACCCCGCACATAGCAAGACAACGAGGCCGGAGGCGCTCCGCAAGGCCAGCTGCGATCGAAGCGGTTGCTGTACCTCCCATTCTCGTAGGGCGCGCTAGCGCGACCCTGATCGTATGTCTATCGGAAACTTCATAATCCCCGACGAGGTACGGCGTGTTTGTATCTCCGTCGTGCTCCTCCCACGCGCTTATCCCGCTGCCGTCTTTCGAGCGAATGAGAGCCGCGTCGCGGGCAGCGTCGTGTTCTTCTTTCAGTGCCGTGATTATGAGAACGTCAATGTTGTTCATGCGGATCCTACGAAGAGCATACTCAGTGAACTGGTTCCCCGCCCCCCTCTCGAGCCCTCTGCGGAGGTTACCACAACTCGATGAAGCTGATCTGCAAGTACCGAACCAACTTACAGCCTCTAACAAATGTCAGGGTAGAGGCGTCGTAAGAGCATGACGCAGCAGCCGAGAACGAGGAAGCCGAAGTGGGACATCGTCCCTGCGCTCGTCACGGACGCGAAGTCGGCGCAGTTGGTTCTTCCAGGCCAGCGTGCGCTCCACGACCCAGCGGTAGCGTCCCAGCCGTTCCTTGGACTCCACGCCTGGGCGGGCGATGCGCGGAGTAATGCCGCGCAGACGCAATCCGAGTCGGTTCTTCCTGGAGGCGTAGGCTTTGTCGCCGTGGACCTTCGCAGGGCGAAAGCGTCGCTGACCCGAAGGCATCCTCACCGCGGGTACGGAATCGACGAGGGGGAAGAGTTCGTGCGTGTCGTGCACGTTGGCCGCCGTCACTGACTTGGTGAGAGGCAGTCCATGGGCCTCTACGAGAAGATGATGCTTGCTACCCGCCTTCGCTCTATCCGTCGGGCTTGGGCCCGTGAGGGCCCTCTTTTTGACGCCCGCACGGACGAGGAGTCGATGGAGGCGCGAGAGAAGTCCACCTTGCCTCGCAACCCCAGTTCATCCAGCAGCCGCGCCTGGAACTGTTCCCACACGCCGGCCCGGGTCCATTCCTCCAGCCTGCGCCAAGCTGTCATGCCCGACAGGCCGAACTGCTTGCGAGGCAGCATCTCCCACGGGATGCCGCTCCGGAGCACGAAGACGATGGCCTCCAGCGCCGCCCGGTCGTCCGCACGAGGGCGGCCCAGCTTCTTCTTCGGCCGAGGCGGAGGCAGCAGGGGCGCCACGCGCTGCCAGAAGGCGTCGGGGATGAGTTCACGGACCATGTCCCTCAAGCTGAGGATGCTCCTTGCCAACGGCCAGCCCAGCCCTGATTTTCGTTAGGTGCTGTTAATCGCCACCCGGCCAAAGCACTAGCTACCTGCTATGTATTGTAAATTATCTGCTCGGTCCATTAATCGAAGTCTGTGCCTTGTTGACCAAGTCGCTGAGGCCATTCCCCCCATCAGGGAAGTTCTCTTCGATATAGGCAGTAGCTCTCGTGAGCCAGTCGCGTGCCACCTCTTTTTGATTCAGGGAGGCATATCCATCGCATAGGAATAGATATGATCTGGCGACGCGACGCTTGGCATCTGACTCTTGAGAGCCCCCGTATAGCTTAATCAGTGTCTCGAAGGACGATATGGATTCCTGGGTTCTGCTGAGTCCGAAGAGGCTGACGCCGCGAACATATAAGGCCGTCTCCCAGAAGACTTGATGCTCTGGATCTCGGTTCGGCAAAAGGAAAATTAGCTCATCACAGTTGGAGAGGGCATTCGTAAAGAGTTCCAGGTTTACGTTGATTATGCTCTGGTTGAGTATGGTTCGATGAAGAATCGTTCTGGTGCGTGGGGATGCGGTGTCCTGGAGTTCTTGTTTGATAGACTGGAACAGGGAGGCGGCTTCGATATTCATTCCGGACTCTCGAGCGCGCACTGCCTGATTGTATTTTGCCGCTCGAATCCAGTAGGCTAGTTCTTGATTGTGGTCCTTGTTTTGGGTGGTGGTGACTTCTGTGTTTATTTTTTCTGCGGCCTCGTGCTGGCCCGACCTATAAAGGAAGTTGGCCTTGAGGACCTTCGCTTGTGCTCCAAGTTCGGCGGGTAGAGGGGCCGTGTTTATTTTGAATATCCCGTCTATCGTTGCGATTGCGGATTCTGTTTTGTCTGAAACGGCTAGCAGTTCTGCGTAGCCGAGGATGGCCGGCACTCGTTTGATTGCGTCTTCGGCTGGGTTTTGTGAGAATGGGCCTTGTAGAGTTATTGCTGTTTCAAAGGTTTTCAGTGCGTCGCCGGTTTTGCCGATTGAATGCAGTGCTGCTCCTTTTAATGTTAGGGCGCCAAGGAGTTGGTCTCTGGTCGCGGGGATTGCGCTGTTCATGAATCTGGAGATGCACTCATCTGTCGTGGTTAGGGCGTTATCGAATCTCTTTTGATCGTAGTCGATTTCTGCTTTGGATGTTAACGCGCGGGCGTGAGCTGCTGATATGGCGTCCGCGTCAGGGGCGTTGGCGGGGGGATGGATTTTGAGAATTGCATCGTAGGCAAGTGTTTCTGTGTTGGGAGTGTTCTCGAGGCTTGTGGCGGCGCTGAATAGGAGTGATATTAACTCTGATCGCTGCTCTGGGGAGATGTGGTGAGGGGCGTTTCCGGCGATCCGGATTGCGGATTCGAACTGCGAAGATCGGATGGCGTTCCTGACGTCTTCAAGTGTGCTCGTGATTTCTTCTTTGGGTCGGTCGGTGCTGGAGGAACGTGCCGCACGAATCGTTCTGACAACAGATCTGAATTGATAGATGTCCTCGATTTCTGAAAATGGGTCGTCTTGGGGGAGGGTTTTCTCCATCTGGCTTGCGAAAAACTCCAGGGGGTCCTGGGAAATGCTTGGGGCTGGAATGGAGAATTGTCTGCTAAGGGCCTCGAAGACAGCATGGGCTGGTAGGGAATTCTTGCTGATGGAGTTTGATGTGAGGATACTTCCTGCTGATGCAATAGGTCCCGAGGCCTCGGTCTGGGTGCTTGCGCTCGATTGTGTTTGTTCGGCTGTGTTGATTACGAATCGAACATTTTCGTGGTCTTTGAGCCAGGTAGGAAGTGTGTCGAGGCTGCCTGGGATGTAGCAGAACCAATAAATATTAAATGGCAGTGTCTGTCCCGCCAAGCGTCGTTTTAGTGCTGACATTACGATGTCTCCCTCCCATCCGGAGTAGCCAATGACGAGAGGGGCCCGGTTTCTTAGGGCGGCATCCAGTAGCGATGGCATGCTTTGGGACGTCAGTGAGAGTTCGGCCGCGTTTGCAATTTCGTTGGCGAGGTTTCGGCAGTCATAAAAATTGTAAGAACCGTGGACGTGGACGATCTGAGGTGTATTTCCATCGGTTAGATCGATTCTTGCTGTGGTTTGTGGGTGGTCGCACACCACGTGGTTCTTTCCAAAAGTTGTTAGTGCGCGTGTGAGGAAGTCGTCGAAGTTGAGAGTGAAAACAAGATTGGTGAGCCGCTTGTCTGGATCTTCGTTGAGTAAAAGGTGCGCCAAGCGGAAGTTGGCCGGTGAAATGTAATTGCCAGATATTAGTTTCTCGAAGTACTGCTTCCTGTGGTGCGGCTGAGGATAGGCCAGCGAAAACCAGTGGGAGTACTCATTGAGAGTTGTCCCGCTCTGTGGTTTGGAGAGGGCGGGATGTCTCTGTGCCTTTTCCTTGCAATGCTCAATGATATGGCCTGCTAGAGGGATCGGGGGGTACGAAACGCCAGCGCCTGTTATGAAGAAGAATGGCGAAGACTCGCGTCGCTCAATAGCTGCAATGCAGGCTTGATGGATTTCGAATGTGGCCTCTTCAAGGGACAGAGTCTGGGTTTTCGAGGACATCGTGAGTCCTGAGGTAAGTGTTGAGTTATTGACGATTTGAGGTCAGGAGGCCGGGGCGTCCGGGTCGTGCACCGGGACGCCCGCCAGGCGCAGCACCCGCAGCGCGTTGGTGGTGTCCACCACCCCCTGCCGCAGCCGGTAGTCGAACACCATCTTCCCGTCCTCCAGGTGGTCGCGGAAGTGCACGTTGACCACGTGCGCGTCCTTCTCCTCCGCCAGCACCGTCATGGACAGGTCGTGCGTCGTCACCGCGCCGCAGGTGCCGGCGGCGAGCAGCAGCCGCAGCACCTCGCGCGAGGCAATCTGGCGCTCGCGGGTGTTGGTGCCCAACAGGATTTCGTCCAGCAGGAACAAGGCTTGGCCGTGCGCGGCCTGGGCCGCGTCCAGCACCATCTTCAGCCGCTGCACCTCCGCGTAGAAGTACGACACGCCGCGCTCCAGCGAGTCCTTCACGCGCATGCTGGTGAGCACCTGCAGCGGTGACAGGCGCAGCGTGGCCGCGCACACCGGCGCGCCGGCCAGGGCCAGCACCACGTTGGCGCCCAGCGCGCGCATCAGCGTCGTCTTGCCGCTCATGTTGGAGCCGGTGATGATCAGCGCGTGCCGGGGGCCGGGCAGCGACACGTCGTTGGCCACCGGCGCGTCCAGGAGCGGGTGCCCCAGCGCGGTGGCCTCCACGCGCGGGCCCTGCGACTCCAGCTCCGGCCACGTGAAGGCGGGCCGGTCGTGGGCGAGTCCGCCCAGGCAGCAGAGGGCCTCCAGCTCCGCCAGGCCCTCGAACCACTGGCGCACGTCGCGGCCGTGCGCGGCGCGCCAGTTCTCCAGCGCGAAGAGGGCGTGGATGTCCCAGAGCGTGAGCCAGTGCACCACGGCGTGGAACTGGTGCCGCTTGAACTCGATGAGCGAGTACAGCCGGCTGAAGCGCTGGAAGAGGGCCGACACGGGCGGGCCCTTGCCCGGGTTCAAGCCGGACTGGAGCTCTTTCAGGCGGGGGTGCTGGAAGGACTGCTTCTCCGCGCGCTCGAAGAGGGCCGCGTAGCGCACGAAGCCGCGCTCGCCGCGCTCCACGGCCTCGTCCATCCGCTTGAGCGTGGCGCGCGTGGCCACCGCGATGCCCAACTGCGCGAACAGTCCAATCCACACGAGGCTGTCTGGAATCACCCCCACCGTGCCCAGGATGAACAGGGTGAGCGTCATCAGGGGCAGCGCCACCGCCAGGGGCCGCGACCAGCGGATGGCGTCCAGCGACGGGCCGGACTCCGCCCACTGGATGAACAGCTCCGGGTCCGCCTTCTCCTTCGCCACCACGCGGGCGTCCACGCAGAGCTCCTGGCGGAAGTCCACCAGCGGGGCCAGCTCCCGGGCAGCGCCCTGCCGGGTCACCACCGTGTCGGCGGATGCGGGAGCAGCCAGCCACGCAGCCAGCCGCTCCTCGCCCGCGCGGGTCGCCGTCTCGTTGATGAGCTGGAAGAGGCTGCCCTGGCCAAAGACATCCAGGTCCGTGGCGTACAGGTGGGTGGCGGACAGGAACCGCTCCCCGGTGTCCGTGAAGGCGTGCCAGCCGCCCTCCAGCCGCGCCAGCCCCCGATCGTTGAGGAGCACGAAGAGCCGGGCCCGCTGCTCCTTGAGGAACACCTGGTGGTGCAGCACCGCCAGCAGGCCGTAGACGGCGAGGGCGCCCGCCGCCGCCCACCACCAGGGCTTGGGCAGCCGGCCCAGGAGCGTGAGCACCGCGATGCCCGCGGCCACCACGAAGGCCACGGTGCGCAGGTTGGCGTACCTCGCGCTGATGCGGTCCAACACCGTCAGGTCCGCCTGGGCGGCGGCGCGACGGTCGGTGTACGTGCGGTGGGGACTCGGGGACTCGGTAGGGGCGGGCACGATGGCCGCGCATGCTGAGCGGCCCCCCGCCCCAGGGCAAGCGCACAACGCATCCCCCGCGTTTCCGGTGCGGACCGACAACATTCCTTCCCGTTGGAATCGCGTGGCGTCGAACGGGGATGGGCGGTGCTCCTGGGAGGCGGCGCCGTCCCGCGTCGGTCATGGAGGGGGCGTCACGCGTCGCATTCCAGATGAGATGGATTGGTCGCGGGTGGGCGGGGCAATTGACTCGCTTGGGGGAGCCGGGTCAAAACCTCCGTCTATGTCTCTATCTAGCCATGGCGCGCCCCTCCGACTCATGAGCGTCCTGCTCGTGTCTGTGTCTCTCCTGTTGTCCGCCTGTGGAAAGGATGAGCCGTCCAACCCGGACGGTGGACCGTCGCCAGGCCAGCAGGATGCCTCCACCGCGGACAGCGGCACGGATTCGGGGACCGACCCGGGCACCGACGCAGGGACGGATGCGGGCACCGACGCGGGGACGGAAGCCGACGCGGGGACGGATGCGGGCACCGACGCGGGGACGGAAGCCGACGCCGGAACCGCGCGTTGTGGTGATGGGCTCAAGCAGGCAACGGAGGCGTGCGACGACCGCAATACGGTCGGCGGCGACGGTTGTTCCGCGACCTGTGCTGCGATTGAGCCCGGGTGGACATGCGAGCAGGAAGGTCAGCCGTGCGTCCGGATTCCGGTGTGCGGCAATGGCGAAGAGGAAGCCACCGAGTCCTGCGATGACGGCAACACGGCGGCTGGCGATGGTTGCTCCGCCGGTTGCGCCGTGGAGCCCGGGTGGGAGTGCCCGGCGCCCGGTCGCTCCTGCGGCGCCGCGCGATGTGGTGACGCCATCCTCGCTGGCGATGAACAGTGCGAGGATGGCAACGGTGCCAGCAACGATGGCTGCGACGCCTCGTGCCGCCTGGAGCCGGGGTACAAGTGCCCCGTCGTCGGCGAGCCCTGCGTCGCGACCCTGTGTGGCGACAAGAAGGCTGAAGGCACCGAGCAGTGCGACGACGGCAACAACGACCTTGGCGACGGCTGCACGCCCCTGTGTACGCGCGAGCCTGAGTGCTCCAACGGCATCTGTGAGGACGTCTGTGGCGACGGCCTCTTGCTGAACGGCGGCACGACCGCGCAGTGCGACGACGGCAACACGCGCGCCCACGACGGCTGCTCACCGACCTGCCAGTTCGAGCCGGGGTTCGCCTGCGTCATCGTCGAGTCGCCCCCGCCGAACCAGCTGTCCCTGCCCATCGTCTACCGCGACTTCCGGGGGGATGACCTGCCAGCCTCCAGGGGCCTGCCGCGGGGCCACATCGACTTCGAGAACAAGACCGGCTCGGAGACGGGCATCGTGGCCACCACGCTGGGTGCCCAGGGCAAGCCCGTCTACGCGAAGGAAGGCGTGAGCTCCATCACCACGCATGGTCGGGCGGCCTTCGACCAGTGGTATCGGGACGTGCCGGGCGTGAACAAGGCCGTCGTCGGGGTCCTGGGGCTCGCGCGTGGGTCGGGTTTCTCGTACAAGTTCGAGGCCCCGACCTTCTTCCCGCTGGACGACGCGGGCTGGGTGGCCTCCGGGGATGAGCCCCTCCGTGCGGATTCCGGCTCCCCCAGCGTGCCCCGCAACTTCAGCTTCACCAGCGAGACGCGCCACTGGTTTGAATACCGTGGCAACGAGGTGCTCACCTTCACCGGCGATGACGATGTCTGGGTGTTCATCAACGGCCGCCTCGTGCTGGACCTGGGCGGAGTCCATGGCGCTACCTCGGGCACCGTCAACGTGGCGGATCGAGCCAGCGTGCTCGGCCTTGTGCTCGGTCGCATCTACGAGGTCGTGGTGTTCCAGGCCGAGCGACACACCACCGGCTCCTCCTACAGGCTGACGCTCGACGGCTTCTTGTTTCCCTCACGCCATACCGAATGCGCGCCCCTCTGCGGCAATCATGTCGTGGACGAGGGCGAGCAGTGCGATGACGGCAACACCCAGGGGCAGGACGGGTGCAGCGCCACCTGCACGCTTGAAGCTGACTGAGGCGTGAGCATGCCGCGCCGGAGCATCCAGGCTCCGGCGCGGTGCCTCCTGGGGTGGCACAGGGCCGCTCCGTGGCTCGTGTGGACCTGGGTAGCTTGTCCGGGATGTTCAAGAATACCGGGTTATTGCTGATAAGGTGTTTCGTTGTCTCACGCGTCCTCCCGGCGCGTGGGGAGGGACGGAACCCATGGCAATGACTGGCTGGAGACGCGGTGCGTGGATGGCGCTGCTCTTGTGGTCGCAGGCGGCCTTCGCTGGCACCGCGACTGTCTATTACTACACGCCCTACAAGGCCTGGAGCACGGCGTATCTCCACCACGACGCGGGGGGCGCTTGGACGACGGTGCCAGGGGCATCCATGTCCGCGGCCTGTACCGGCTGGGTGACGGCCACCGTCACCACCGGCACGGCGAGCACCTTCCAGGCGGTCTTCAACGACGGGCAGAACCGCTGGGACAACGCGGCCACCTCCACCGGCAACTACAGCGTGCCTACGTCCGGCACGCACCAGGTGAAGAACGGCCAGCTGCTGGCGAGCGCCGGCAATCCCTGCACCTCCACGGGCACGAACAGCGCGGAGGTCTTCTATTACACGCGCACGCGAGGCTGGAGCGCGGTCAACCTCCACTACGCGCCCACGGGCGGCACATGGACGACCCCGCCCGGCGTCGCCATGAACGAGACGGCCTGCACGGACTGGGTGAAGAAGACCGTGTCCCTGGGGGCCGCCACCGGGATGAAGGCGGACTTCAACAATGGCAGCACCTGGGACAACAACAACGGCGCGGACTACACCCTGGGCACGGGGCGCATCACGGTGAAGGACGGGGTCGTCACCGCCAATGCCGCCTCCCCGTGTGTGGCGTTGCCTCCGGACACGACGGCACCCTCCGTGCCTTCGGGCGTCACGGCGACCGCCTCTGGCACGACCATCACCGTCACCTGGAATGCGTCCACCGACGACCGGGGCGTCACCGGCTACACGCTCACCCGCACCAGCGCGGGGAATGTCACGACGGTCTTCCCCAGCGGCACGAGCTACACCGACAGCGGGCTGACGGCCCAGACGACGTACAGCTACGCCGTGAGGGCCTTCGATGCGGCAAGCAACACGTCCGCGTGGAGCAGCGCGGCCTCCGCGACGACAGGCTCCACGCCTCCGCCGCCACCGGCGGGTACGCCCCTGGGCGGCGACATCCGCGAGGACTCCATCTACTTCGTGATGACGGCGCGCTTCTACGACGGCGACGCCAGCAACAACCGTGGCGGCAGCATGCACACGAAGTCCGGCAACGCGGCGAACAACGACCCGATGTTCCGGGGTGACTTCAAGGGGCTCATCCAGAAGCTCGACTACATCAAGGCGCTGGGCTTCTCCGCCATCTGGATCACCCCCGTGGTGCTCAACCGCTCCGACTATGACTACCACGGCTATCACGGCTGGGATTTCTACCGCGTGGATCCGCGCCTGGAGTCCAGCGGCGCCTCCTACCAGGACCTCATCAACGCGGCCCACACCAAGGGCCTGAAGATCATCCAGGACGTCGTCTACAACCACTCCAGCCGCTGGGGCGCCAAGGGCCTGTTCTCCGCGAAGGTGTATGGCGTCCGCGACACCCAGTGGAGCTGGTACTACGACGCGCCCGCGTCTGGCTTCGTCTACGACGGCCTCACGGTGGAGCCCACGTCGGGCAAGTCCTATTACAACGGCGATCTGTGGTCGACGTCGGAGCCCGCGGGCAACACGTGCCGCAACTGGGGTGTCCCCACGTCCTCCACGAGCCAGGAGGGCTACCGCATCTACAACTGCCAGTGGCCCAACCCCACCTCCGGCATGTTCCCCGCTAGCCTCTTCCACCAGTGCTGGATTGGAAACTGGGAAGGAGAGGACTCGCGCAGTTGCTGGATCCACGAGGACCTGGCGGACTTCAACACGGAGAACGCCACCGTCCAGGCGTTCCTCATCGACGTGCACAACCGCTTCATCGACCGGGGCGTGGACGGCTTCCGCGTGGACACGGCGGTGCACATCCCCCGCGTGACGTGGAACCGGCGCTTCCTGCCCGCCGCGCACGCCTACGCGGAGTCGAAGTTCGGCGCCAAGGGCCGCGACTTCTTCATGTTCGGTGAGGTGGGCTCGTTCGTGAACGACAAGTGGAACCGGGGCTCGCCCAACCACTCCGCGCAGTTCTTCACCTGGAAGGAGCGCCGCACGTACAGCAGTGACGACGTGGCGGCGGCGCTGGAGCAGTACAACTACGAGCAGACGCAGGGCACGGCCAACCAGCCCACGTCCACCAACGCCTTCCTCCAGGGCAATGCGTGGCACGCGCCGGACTCCAGCCAGTTCTCCGGCATGAGCGTCATCGACATGCGCATGCACATGAACTTCGGGGAGGCGAGCAACGCCTTCTGGAACGGCAAGGACTCCGACGACAGCTACAACGACGCCACCTACAACGTCGTGTATGTCGATTCGCACGACTACGGTCCCAACAAGTCGTCCACGCGCTACGCCGGGGGCACCGACGCCTGGGCGGAGAACATGAGCCTGATGTGGACCTTCCGGGGCATCCCCACGCTGTATTACGGGTCGGAGATTGAATTCCAGGCGGGCAAGCCCATCGACTGCGGACCTACGTGCGCGCTGGCCACCACCGGCCGCGCCTACTACGGCGCGAACCTGGAGGGCAGCGTCACCGCGAGCGACTTCGGCGTGGTGGGCAGCGCTTCTGGCGCGGTGGCCACGACGCTGAGCAAGCCCCTGGTGAAGCACGTGCAGCGGCTCAATCAGCTCCGCCGCCGCATCCCCGCGCTCCAGAAGGGTCAGTACTCCACCGATGGCATCTCCGGGAGCATGGCCTTCAAGCGCCGCTTCACCGACGCGGCCAAGGGGGTGGACAGCTTCGTGCTGGTGACGGTGTCCGGCGGGGCCACGTTCAGCGGCATTCCCAATGGCACGTACAAGGACGCCATCACCGGCGATGTGCGCACGGTGACGGGCGGCTCGCTGACCGCGACGGTGTCCGGCAAGGGCAACCTGCGCGTGTACGTGCTGGACCTGCCGGGTAACGCCGCGCCCGGCAAGATTGGCGTGGATGGGCCCTACCTGAAGCCCTGACGCACGCGGTTGTCCGGGGACGCATGGGTTGACAGCCCCTGCGTCCCTGGACGTTCAATGGGGTCCATCGCATGCCTTCCATTCCTCCCCTCCGGAAGCAGGGGGCGCCCGCGGCGGTCCCCGACACGACACCCGAGCGCGTCCTCGATGTCTGGACGGCCCTCGAGGTGCTTTCCCCTCCTGCGTTCCAACGCCCCGAGGAGCTGGCGTTCGGGGATGCGGGGACCCTTGTGTCGCTCGGGTCGGAGCGGCTTCCCTGGGACAGTCAGGGGGCGGTGCGTTCGCGCTCGGGCTATCAGGTCGTCCTGGGCACGGTGACGCTGGAGGCCGCGGCGGCACAGCTCCTGGCGCGTCATGCGGATGCGCGCATCGACGGTCTGCCCGTCCGGGGCGAGGCCCCCCTGGCGGTGGTCTTCCTGGATGAAACAGGCCGTCCGAGGGACGGAGGCTTCGCGGCCGTGTCGAGCCATGCCTGGGGGTTGCCCCTGGCCCTGCGCGGCGAGTGGGCGACGCTGGCTTCGTGGAGCACGGTGGATCCGACGCTGGCGGAAGAACTCGGTGCCCGGCTGAGACGGACGGGAGCCGGGGGCGAACCTCTGCCCGTCGATGGGCAATCCCTGACAGAGGCGTTTGACTGGCTGGTGCGGACGCTGGGGTTTCCACCGGAGCTGGTGAGGGCTCCGGCGTTCGCGCTCCGGAGTTCCGAGCCCCTGCCCCTCAACAGTCCCTTCCTCGCGGACCTCATCCAGGCGCGGATACGGCTGGGAGGGCAGGTGGCTTCGCAACAATTGCTCATCTACCTGCGGGGCCTCCAGTCCGAACACCAGACGGGCCTCGTCCGGAACGACCACCGCAGCCTGTATTACCTGCGGGACCTTCCTCCGGACTCCCGGACGAAGCACCTCCTGGACTCCGATGTCTTCGATGGCGTCCTCGCTCCAGGGCGGACGCCTCCGGCACGCTGGCCGGAAGACGGCCGTGAGCCGCTCGTGCTCATGGAGCAGGCGGCGGTGAACATCGCCACCCTCGCTGGGGACCTGGGAGGGGTGACCGGAGTCAATGCCCTCCCGGGGACGGGAGGAACCGCCGTGCTCCAGGATGTGGTGGCCGCGCTCCTCTGCTCCCGCGCGGAGGCCATGGCTTGTTTCGACGACCCCGCGTCCGCCTTCACCGCCACGGGTGCGCGGCTGGGTTCGGCTTCCGAGGGGCCGGAGCTTTGGACCCTGGATGGCAGCCTGCGCGGCTTCGAGATGCTGTGGGTTTCCCCCAACCCCGCGACGGACTTCGGTGCCGCGCTGCCGGTCTTGAAGGCCGTGGCCTCGAACCTGGGCGCGTCGGCGCCTGACGAGGGCTCGCGGAACGACTCACCCTGGAGGCTGGCTGCCGCTGCCCTGGGAGACACGACGCCTCTTGTCACGCTCGAAGCTCCGCCCCCCAGTCCCGAGGAGGCACGGCAGCAATGGCAGACAGCCCGCGCCGCCTTCCTCCAGGCGCTTCGGGAGAGCCGTGACCTCCTCCAGGACCGGGAGGAGGTCCGGAAACGCTTTCACGCCGCGGAGAAGCTGGACCACGACGTTGCTTTTCAGGAGAGCAATACCCGCCGCGCGGAGTCCGAGTTCAACGACGCGGAGGCCGCGCGGGAGCAGGCTCGCACCCGTGCGTCGGTGGCGCGTGAGGCCCTGGCCGTCGCGGAGGAGAAGCTCGCGGAGCATGACGCCGCCAGGCCTTCGGCGATGCAGCGCATGCTTCAGCCCCAACGGCTGCGTGACTGGGAGGCCGCGCTCGCCCGGTTGGAACAGGCCCACCAGAAGGCGTCCCGGGATGTGTTGGGCGCGCAGCCGCACCTCACGGCGAGCGAGAACACGCTGGCGGCGGCTTCCAGCAACCGCGATGAGGCCGTGCGAGGGCTCGCGACCTTGCGCGTCCGGCTCGCGCAAGCACAGGAGCAGGTCCGTGCGGATCGCCAGCGGCTGGGCCGCCGGTTCGTGGACGAGGCCTTCTTCGAGCAGGGCCACGACGCGGTCCAGCAAGCCACGCCCTGGCTGGACCCCACGGAGCAGGGCCCCCGGGACGCGGTGTTCGTCGCCGCCGTGGCGCTCCATCAGGCGTTCAACGCCGTCGTGGCCAAACCCCTCCGGGACAGCCTGCGTGCGCTCCGATTCGCATTGAGAGAGGGATTGCCCGCGGAGCACGCGGCCCTGCTGCCCCAGCTCTGGTCCTCGCTGTTCCTCGTCGCACCCGTGGTGTCGACGACGTTCGCGTCGGTGGGCCGGCTGTTCCGGGGCCTGCCGCCGGAGTCGCTGGGTTGGCTTCTGGTGGAGGACGCGGGACAGGCGGCTCCCCAGGAGGCGGTGGGCGCCCTGCTGCGGACACGCCGTGCGGTGGTGGTGGGGGATTCGCAGCAGCTCCGCCCCGTCGTTCCACTGCCTGACGCCCTGACCTCGGCTGTCTGTGCGGCTCGGGAAATCGATCCCCAGCGCTTCAATGCTCCCGAGGCCTCGGTGCAGACGCTCGCGAACGCGGCGTCTCGGTATGTCCTCGGCAATGGGAGACCCGCGGGAAGCCGGACGTTCGGCATCCCCCTGTGGGTCCACAGGCGGTGCGCGGAGCCGATGTTCAGCGTCTCGAACACGCTCGCGTACAGCGGCCTGATGGTTCACGCGAAGGCCCCCGCGTCTTCACGCATCCGGGAGGTGCTGGGGCCGTCGGCGTGGCTCGATGTGCCCGAGGACTCGGAAGACGAACGCGTCCTGGAGTTGTTGCGCCGCCTGGCCGAGGCCCGGGTCGAACCGGATGTCCTCATCGTCACGCCCTTCGAAGCCGTGGCGGAGCACCTGCGGCGTCTCGTGCTCCAGAGCGGGCTTCTGCGCGGATGGGTGGAGGACCCCGAGGCCTGGGTCCGGTCGCGGGTGGGCGTCGTCCAGGCACTCCCGACGCGCGACGCCGAAGCCGTGGTGTTCGTGCTGGGCGCTTCCTCCGAGGCACAGCGGAAGGAGAGGGATTGGGCCGCACGCCAGTTGGACCTGCTCAACGCCACGGTGACACGCGCACGGGAGCAGCTCTACGTCATCGGCGACCGGAAGCGCTGGAGCGAAGCGGGAGTCTTCCGGGTGTTGGACGAAGCGTTTCAGGGGCGCGTGCATTGACTTTCCGTGTGTCGCCGGGATTTGAATGCGCGCGTGAGGGGGGGACAGGCCGGGCCTTTCCTTCACGGACAGGGTCACCCCATGTCGTTGCCCAAGGTCATGCTGTGCGGGGGGCTGCTCACGGGCCTCCTCGCTGCGCCACCCGCTGAAGCCCGCTTCGGCAAGCGCTCCGATTCCTCGGAGGACTCGAAGCCCGTCCACCAGGCCTCCGCCATCGACGACGACGGCAAGAAGGCCGCGAAGTCGGATGAGGAGAACGAGAACCGGGCCATGGCGGCCCCGAAGACGGTGTCCTCGTCGGACGACTGTTGCAGCTCCAGCGCGTCGAACGACGTCGCGGCGGTCATCGTCGGCGCCGTCTTCGAACTGGTGCTCCGGGGCCTGGGTGAGGTCATCGTCACCACCGGCACCCACCGCGCCTTCCAGCCTGACGACCCGGCGGCGCCGCCCCCGTTGCCGGGCTCGGGGCGGCACGCGGCGCCGTTCTCCTTCCGCACGGGCGTGCTGGTGGCGCCGCTCCAGGGCGGTCCGGGCATGGACTTCTCCCTGGGGTGGGACGTCCACCGCTTTGGCGCGGACCTGCGCGTCACCCGGCTGGACCTGGCGCGGGCCGGCACGGATTCGCGCAGCGAGCGCACCCTGGGGGAACTCCACGTCACCTATTCGCCCGTCGTGCACGAGTCCTTGCGCGTGCGCGCCGAGCTGGGCGTCTCCACCGCGGACGCGCCCCAGGGCCTCTACGTGGGGCCCAGCCTGGGCATGTCCCTGGAGGCGTGTGTCCTGGGGCCGCTGGACGTGGAGGCGCGCATGCAGGTGACGCCGTTTCCCTACCGGCAGGTGGACGTGCGCTCCGGCCTGGCGCTGCACCTGGGCGGCTTCATGCTGCGCGGGGGCGTCCGCGGCCTCTACCTGGATCCGTCCGTGAGCGTCGGCATGCGTGACAGGCTCTTCGGTCCGGAGTTCGGCGTGGGCTTCGTGTTCTAGGTTTGAAAACACCACGGGCCCGGCCGCGAGGGTGAGTCGCGGTCAGGCCCGTTGGACGTCATGGCCCCGGTGAAGGGGCGCGCGGCCTACTTCTCCTTGGAGGCCAGCTTGCGCAGGGCCTTCTGGTCACGCACGCAGAGGATGCGGCCGACGTTGCCGAGCACGCCCTCGCGCTTCATCTCGTTGATCAGCGTGGACACGAAGGAGCGCGAGGCGCCCACCAGGTCCGCCAGGTCCTGCTGGGTGATGCCGCGCAGGTCCGTCTCGCCGCCGTGCGGGCAGCGCTCGCCGTGGGCTTCCACCAGCGTCAGGAGGGTGTCCGCCAGACGGGCCGGCACTTCCTTGAAGGTCAGGCCGAGCACGCGCTTGCGCAGCGAGCGAACGCGGTCCGCGTAGGCGCGCACCACGTCCACCGCCAGGGCCGGACGGGCCTCCAACTGGGCGCGGAAGTCACGGCCCTCGATGCTCCACACCTCGGCCTCGCCCGCGGCCACGGCCATCTCCTCGATGGGCGTCCCCTCGGGGCGGAACAGCTCGCCGAACAGGTCGCCCGGGCGCAGGATGGACACCACGGAGCGGGTGCTGTTCTTGCCAATGCGCATCAGGCGCACGCGGCCGGACTTCAGCAGGTACACGCGGTCCGACGTGTCGCCGGGGCGGTAGATGGTCGAGTTGTGCGGGAAGGACTCGACCTTGAAGTACCCCTTGAAGTCGATGGCCTCCTGGCCGGGCACCAGCTTGTTCGCCGTCACCATCATCCCGGAGCTGGTCGCCTGCAGGGGCGCCACGACGTTGGAACCGATAGGGCCGAGGGGGCGATTGAAACCGTGCATGGGATTCTCCTG
This sequence comes from Corallococcus sp. CA047B, assembly GCF_003612065.1. Taxonomy (NCBI): domain Bacteria; kingdom Pseudomonadati; phylum Myxococcota; class Myxococcia; order Myxococcales; family Myxococcaceae; genus Corallococcus; species Corallococcus sp. CA047B. The sequence continues at coordinate 3,455 of NZ_RAWD01000095.1, read as the reverse complement.
GGAAGCGAAGGAAGCGGAAGGTTGGCTGGCTTGTCTGCGGCGAGCTGACCTTGCTCTTTCCAAGAGCCGTGCCATGGGCACTTCAAGTATTCCCAGGGGAACAGTTCCAGGAATGGCGGGTACTTAGCGCTACGGCAAAGTTCCAGCCCCCCCACTGTGTCCGAAACCTGAAACAAAACGTTCAAACAGTCTGATCAATTTGAACGAAACGTTAAAGGGGGCCCGGGGACTGTCGGGCCAGGGACAGTGTCAGGAAGCATCCTTCACCGGGTAAGGGTGCACCTGTGGACCCTGTCCCTGTGCAAGACCGAACTTTTGAAGCTTTCGTTCAAGGGTCGGACGGCTGATTCCCAGAATCTGACACGTCCGTCCCTTGTGGCCCTTGGTGACGGCCATGGCCCGGGCGATGAGCTGCCGTTCGGCCTCTTCCAGGGTGGGGATGAGGCTCACATCGTCCACGGCGGGGGCGGCGAACATGCCTCCCGCGGTGCCGGGGGCGCGGGGAGCGTCGGGGCCCGGCAGGGCTTCCAGGGCGGGCAGGTCATCGCCGCGCAGCACGTCGCCGGGGGCGAGCACCACGGCGCGGGTGAGGACGTTCTCCAATTCGCGCACGTTGCCGCGCCAGGGCAGGAGCGTGAGGCGCTCCATCACCTCCTGGGGCACGCGGGTGACGCGCTTGTGCACCTTCTCGTTGATGCGCTCCAGCATGTGCGTCACGAGCAGCGGGATGTCCTCGCGGCGCTCGCGCAGGGGCGGGATGAAGAGGGTGATGACCTTGAGGCGCTGGTAGAGGTCCTCGCGGAAGCGGCCCTGGGCCACCTCGTCGGAGAGGGTGCGATGGGTGGCGGCGATGACGCGCGCGCGCAGCTTCACGCGCTTGACGCCACCCACGCGCTCGAACTCGCGCTCCTGCAGGACGCGCAGCAGCTTCGCCTGGAGCATCAGCGACATGTCGCCAATCTCATCCAGGAAGACGGTGCCGTCCTCGGCCAGCTCGAACTTGCCGGGCTTGGTGGAGACGGCGCCGGTGAAGGCGCCCTTCTCGTGGCCGAACAGCTCGCTCTCCAGCAGCGTGTCCACGATGGCGGAGCAGTTGATGCCGATGAAGGGCCGCGCCTCGTCGTAGGAGTAGTTGTGGATGACGCGGGCGATGAGCTCCTTGCCCGTGCCGCTCTCTCCGGTGATGAGGACGGTGGCGGCGCTGCCGGTGACCTTGCCAATCTCCTTCACCAGCTGCTGCATGGACACGCTGGTGCCCACGATGTCGCCCAGGCGGACGACGGCGTTGTCGCGGTGGACCTCATCCGCGCGGCGCGACAGCTGGCGGTACTCCAGCGCGCGCTCCACGACGAGGTCCAGGGCGGCCGGGTCGGGGAAGGGCTTGTGGATGTAGTCGAACGCACCGGCCTTCATGGCCCGGATGGTCGTCTCCATGTCGTGGTACGCGGTGACGAGGATGATGCGCGCGTCGCCGCACAGGCCCTTCATCTCCTCGATGATCTCCAGGCCCGTGCGGTCCGGGAGCATCATGTCCAGGATGACCACGCTGGGCATGTTCTCCTGGGCCGCCTTGAGGCCCGCGGCGGCGCTCGTGGCGGTGAACACCTGGTAGCGCGGCTGCCCGTCCTGCTCGATGTCCTCGAAGTGCATCGTGAGGGTTTCGAGCAGCGACACGTCGTCGTCGACGATGAGGAGGGTCTCCATGGGGCTCTCAGGCAGCGAACGTCAGCGTGAACACCATCCCCGGTTCTGCGCTTCCCTCGGCCGCCACCTCTCCACCCACGCCCGTCATCACCCGCCGCAGGGCGGCCAGGGACAGGCCCGCTCCCCGCGCCAGCCGGGAGCCGAACGGGTCGAACAGCGTGCCCTTCTCCTCGGGGGGCAGGGCGGCCGCCGGGTCATCCAGGATGAGGCTCACCTGGCCCGGGGCGGCCTGACGCAGCGTCACCTGGACGCGGCCCTCCTCGGGCAGGCCCATGGCCACGTTGAGCAGGACCTGGGCGAGCACGGGCCTCAACCGGTTGGGATCCACCCGCACGCGGGGCAGGTCCGCCTCTTCCCTCACGTCCACCTCGATGCGGCGCTCGGCCAGTTCAGGGGCCACCATGGCGGTCGCCTCCTGGACGACCGAGCGCAGCGGGTGGGAGTCCAGGTTCGCGGCGCCCTCCCGGCCGTACTCGGAGAGCAGCCAGAGCATGCGCTCCATGGTGCGGATCTCCCGGTTGGCGATGGTGAGCCGCCGCTTGTCCCGGTCCGACAGGCCGGTGTTCCGGGCGAGCGTCTGCACCGCCATCTTCACCGACGACAGCGGGTTGCGGATCTCATGGCTGAGCGAGGATGACAGCCGGGAGATCTGCACCGGAGGTGCGCCCTCCAGCACGGCGCCCAGGTCGAGCAGGCCACAGGAGGCCTCCTCGCCGTCCATCCCCAGCACGAGGCGCAGGTAGGTCGCGGGCGGGCCGCCGGGGGACGTGGAGACGAACTCCACGGCGCGGCGGTCCTCGCGGGCGCGCGCGTCCAGTTCGCGGGCGCGCTCCTGCGTGACGCCAAGGACCGAGTGCAGTGAGCTGCCGACCAGCGTGGAGGCCGGGCGACGCAGCACCGTGGCGCAGTCACCCTCCGCGCGGGTCACCCGGAGATTGGGAGACCAGGCGAGCTGTGCGGCTTGCAGGAGTTGGGCATTCATTGGTGGGCCTGAAACATACCGGTTAACGTCGCGCGCTGTCCCTATGACCCACACACCACGTCCTCCGAAGAACCTTGTGGCCGCGCTCCTGTTCCTGTCCGGGGCGACCGCGCTCGTCTACGAACTGGTGTGGTCCAAGTACCTGGGAAACGTCCTGGGCAACAGTGGTCAGGCGCATGCCGTGGTGCTGGCCACGTTCATGGGGGGACTGGCGCTGGGGGCATTTGTCTTCGGGCGGACAGCGGACCGGGTGAAGAACCCGCTGGCGCTGTACGGCCTGCTGGAGCTGGGCGTGGGTCTGTACGCCCTGGCGTTCCCGTACGTGCTGGGCGCGCTGGAGCACGTGTGGCTGTCGGTGGCGCCCCATGTCCCGGAGCACCTGCGGGTGGGGCCTCGGCTGATGGTGTCCGCGCTGTCGCTGGTGGTGCCCACGCTGCTCATGGGCGGCACGCTGCCGGCGCTGGTGCGTCACTTCGCCGCGAGCCTCGCGGGGGTGCGCAAGGAGCTGGCGCGGCTGTATGCCATCAACAGCCTGGGCGCGGCGGTGGGCGTCTACGTCGCGGGCACGCGGCTGGTGCCGCTCATCGGCCTGTCCGCGTCCGCGACGCTGGCAGCCGGGCTCAACGTGTTCCTCGCGCTGGCGGCGCTGTCGCTCAAGCCCCGGGCACTGGTGCTGGTGGACGGCGTCTTCGAGGCGCAGCCGTCGGTGTGGCACCACGAGCTGCTCGCGGCGATGGAGGCGGGCGTCGCGGTGTTCGGAGGCGGCAGC
>NZ_RAWD01000094.1:0-28997 GCF_003612065.1 Corallococcus sp. CA047B | reverse complement strand
GTCGCTGACCTGGGGCGTGGGCGTGAGCCCCATGCTGCTGGCGGGGGGATGATGACGGGGCTGCAGCTGGCCCTGAGCATGCTCCTGGGCGCGGTAGTGGCGTGGGGCGTGCTGGCGCCGGTCCTCCTGGGCGCGGGGGTCGTCGTGGGCGCGGAGTATGGGCCGCTGTCCGCGTGGCTGGCGTGGCCCGGGGTGGGGCTGATGGTGGGCGCGGCGGTGGTGTCGCTCGGCGCGCAGGCGCGCGACTTCCTGAGCGCGGCGAAGGACCTGCGTTCGGTGGGCGCGAACCGCGGTGGCCTGCCCCGGTGGGCGCTGGGCGTGGCGGCGGTGGCGTGCGTGCTGGCGGTGGTGCTGGGCGGGGTGTTGTTCGGGCTGGGCGTGCCGTCGATGGTGCTGGCGCTCGCGCTGCTGGTGCCGCTGTGCGCGGTGTGTGCTCGCGGGGCGGGACAGACGGATGTGTCGCCGGTGAGCCAGATGGGAAACCTCACGCAGGTCGTCTTCGGCGGCGTGCGGCCTGGGGAGCTGGCGCCCAACGTGGCGGCGGGTTCGGTGGTGGCGGGCGCGGCGGCGCAGACAGGCGTGAGCCTGTGGTCGCTCAAGGCGGGGCACCTGCTGGGGGCCTCGTCGTCGAAGCAGCTCGCCGCGCAGCTGGTGGGTGTGGCGGTGGGCGCGGTGGTGGCGGTGCCGGCCTACCTGTTGCTGGTGGATGCGTACGGGTTGGGGACGGCCGCGTTGCCGGTGCCCGCGGCGGCGCAGTTCCGCGCGGTGGCGGAGGTGTCGGTGCGAGGGCTCGCGGGACTGCCGCCGCACGCGGGAATGGGCGCGCTCGTGGGGTGCGTGGTGGGCGCGGTGTTGACGCTGGCCTCGCGGGGCAGGGCGGCGAAGTGGTTGCCGTCACCGGTGGCCATGGGCATCGGGTTCATCACGCCCGCGTTCTTCGCGGTGACGCTGTGCCTGGGCGCGGGGATGGCGGCGGTTGCGCGGCGGTGGTCTCCGAAGCTCACCGACGCGCAGGTGCCCGCGGTGGGCTCCGGGGCGCTGGTGGGTGAGTCGTTGATGGGGCTCATCATCGCCGCCACGACGGCGCTTCAGCGGTCGGTGTAGCGCAGCGCCTGACCGCTCACGCAGCGGGCGTGAGGTCCCGCACGCGCTCCAGCGAGCGGCGGATGCGGTCTTCCATCAGGTTCGGCACGTGCGCCGCTCGCGCCAGCGCTTCCCCGAGCGCGAGCATCGCCTCCGCGAAGTCGCTCCGGCGCCAGGCCGCGAGGCCCATCATCTCCAGCACTTCGAGGGGTTCCTGCTCCACGGACACCTGCGACGAGCGCTCGCGCAGCGCGTGCCACTCCTCCGCCGTCGCGTCGCGAGCAGCCAGCTCCACCATGGAGAAGAGCACTTCCTCCGACGGGCTCAGGTTCACGCCGTGCCGGCTGTTCGCCATGGTCTGCCGCACCTGCGCGAGCAGCTCCCGGGCCCGGTCGTGCCGGCCCGTCCACGCCATGGCGCGCGCCTGGAGCAGCAGCGCCCACGGACGGTGCGCCACCTCTGGATGCCGGCGCTCCAGCACGATGGCGCGGGCGATGTGCGGCGCCGCGGCCTCCACGTCGCCGGCCTGGTAGTACAGCTCGCCCATGTTGTGCTCGGCGAAGTACTCCCAGCCCACCACGCCCAGCTCGCGCCCCAACTGCATGAAGCGCTCCTGGTCCTTCAGGGCGTGCGTCAAATCCCGCCGCGCCACCCACAGGTTGCGGCGGTTGTTGATGGCCGAGCCCAGGTGGAAGCGGTCTCCACGCTCCGTGCACGCGCTGATGACCTCGTCCATCACGCGCTCGGCGCCGTCGATGTCGCCCAGGTTCGGGAGGATGACCGCCATCAGGAGCAGCGCCACCACCAGCGTCTCGTAGCCCGCGTCGCCCAGCTTCCGGGCCCGCTCCGCGGCGGCCTCCAGCGGCATGAGCGCATCCAGCCACTCACCCTTGCGGAACTGCGCGCGGCCCAGCGCCAGCAGCAACCGCGACTGCACGTAGGGCGACGTCACCGTCTCCGACAGGTGCTGCGCCTCCTGGGCCCGCTCCTCGCTGCGCGCGTAGTCGTTCACCCAGTCGAGCGCCATCGCCTCGTCGAGCAGCAGCTCCACCTCCGCGCGCGCATCCCCCACGCCCCGGGCGCGCTCACGCGCGATGGCGAAGTCCGTGAGCGAGTCCTCGTACCGGCCGATGCGGTAGCGCATCAGGCCCCGGCCCCGCAGCGCGGTGAGGCAGCGCAGCTCGTCCTCGGGGTCGAGCAGCTCCAGGGCGCGCGTGTACATCGCCTCCGCGTCGAGGAAGGCGTGACGGCCGCGCGCGGACTCCGCCAGGTCGATGGTCAGCGCCGCCGCCTCATCGCGCAGGCCCGCCGCCGCCGCGTGCAGCGCGAGCCGGGCCAGCCGCTGGCGCTCCTGCGAACCCGCCGGGCTCAGGTAGTGGCGGTAGGCGGCGTGGTGGATGCGCGCCTTCTCCTCGGCGGGCAGCCCCGCGACCACGGCCTCGCGCACCAGCTCGTTGCGGAAGCTCAGGCCCTCCAGCCGGTGCTCCACCAGCAGCCCTGAATCCAGGAGCCGCCGCGTCGCATGGCCCATGTCCAGCGGGAACTGCGACGCGGCCCCGTCGCGCTCCAGCTCGCGCACCACGCCGTCCGCGGCGGTCGCGGTGAAGGCCGCGCCCAGCAGCGCGCACAGGCGGGCATGCGCGGCCAGGGCCGGGGGCAGGGCGCCCAGCTCGCGGTCCGCCAGCCACTCGACCAGCCGCAGCTCGGGGACGCGGTCCAGCTCGTCGGTGACGAGGTACCAGTTGCCGCCTGGGGAGCGCTGGCGCACGAGCCCCTGGCGCTTGAGGCCGCGCACCAGCTCCACCAGGAACAGGGGCACGCGCTGCGCGCGCTCGACGATGCGCTCCACCGCCTGCGCGGGCACGTTCTCCACCGGCTTGAGCAGCGCGCGGCACAGCGCCTGCGCATCGGCCGACGTCAGGCCGGACAGGGGCAGCTCCAGTTGACGCGCGGCGCGGGCGCCCCAGGACGGACGGCTCTGCTCGAAGCCCGGGCGCACCAGCACGCAGACCCACAGGGGCACGCGCGTCTCCGCGAGCGCCGCGTACTCCAGCGCGTCCAGCGCCGTCTCCTCCGCGAAGTGCGCGTCGTCCACCACGAGGCACAGGGGGCGCTCGCGGGCGCTCGCCGCCAGCAGCTCACCCGTGGCGCGCAGGGCCAGCGAGCGCAGGGCGCCCGGGGCCGCGGCCCAGCTGTGCAGCTCCGGCCCGCCGGGCGCGTACCACCCGAGCGTCGCGGCCACGCCGGGCCACAGCTCCATGCCCAGCCGCGAACCCAGCCGGTCCAGGATGGCGGTGCGGCCATCCTCCTGCGTGTCCGTGTCGTCGCGGTCGAAGCCGTGCAGCGCGACGCGCAGCAGCGTGCGCAGCGTGCCTTCTGGATCGCCCTGCACGGGCTCGCGGGCGCGCATGGAGTAGACGCGGGCGTGGGGAAGGGTGGCCCTCAGGCGCAGCGCCAGCGTCGTGGCCAGGTGGCTCTTGCCGTGGCCCCGGTCGCCCCTCACGGTGACGATGGTGGGCGCCGCCTCCGACACCGCGCCCCGCGCACTGTCCAGCAGGCTCTCCAGCTCCGCGTCGCGGCCCAGCAGCACCGCGCTGCCCAACTGCAACACGGTGACATCCGGCCGGGGCGCGGCGCCCGAGGGCGCGGGCCGCATCAGCCCCGAACGCCCTGGCACCGGCAGGCACGGCACCTCCGGCACGGCCTCCGCCGCGGCGTGGGACAGCAGCAGGCCGCGCGTCTCCGGGACGGAGGGGTAGCGGTCCTCGCGCGCGAAGATGGCGCTCAGGTAGCGGGGCGCGCCGTCCAGTCGGCGCTGCACGGTGACGGTGGCCACGTCCACGTGCGCGGCCGGCGCGAGTCCCCGCTCGGCCAGTCCTTCGGCGGCGCGCAGGGCGCGGCGCACGGGGTTCTCCCCCACGTCCGGGTCGAAGACGCCCGCGAAGCGCGCGCCGTCGGTGAAGGCCATGTGGCCTCCGTACGCGGCCAGCGCCTTCTGCACCGCGACGGGGTTCGCGCGCGAGGCGAGGAACAGCACCGCCACCGAGCGGCGCGTCTGGGCGGGGCGCGCCTCGGGCAGGACGGTGAGGGTGACCCGGGGCGCGGGCTGCACCGAGGACTGGCCCGCGTGGTCCAACGCCGCGCGCAGGGCCTGGGACACGGCGGCCGCGTCGCGGGGACGGCGCACGGGCTCCTTGGCCAGACACCGCAGCACGACCTCCTCCACCGGAGGCGCCACCGGGGCGTACTCCGAGGGAGGCGGCGGTCGCAGCGACAGGTGCGCCTGGAGCACCTCTGACAGGGCGCCGAAGAAGGGCGGCCGGCCGGTGATGAGCTCGTAGAGCATGATGCCCAGCGCGTACACGTCCGTGCGGGCGTCCAGGGCCGCGTGGCCGGCGCACTGCTCGGGGGCCATGTACTCGGCGGTGCCGGCGAAGGAGGAGGTCTCCTCGGGCGTGCCGTCGGCGGCCGCGTCCGGGGCCGGGCGCTGCACGAGCCCGAAGTCGAAGACGCGGGCCCGGCGGTGGGCGTCGTCCAGGAAGACGTGCTCGGGCTTGAGGTCGCAGTGCACGAGACCATGCGCGTGCACGGTGGCCACCGCGTCCAGCAGCGCGCTGGCCCGAGGCCAGAACTCCTGAGGCGACAGCGGCCCGGACACCTGCGCGAGCCAGTCCGCCAGCGTGGGCAGGGGCACGAACTCCATCGCGAGGAAGCGCTGTCCGCCCGGAAGCGTGCCCGTCTCATACAGCGCGGGCACGGTGGGCGGCCCGATGACGCGCAGGGCCTCCGCCTCCCGGGCGAGCTGCGCCTCCGCGAGCATGACGCCGGGGCGGGCCAGCTTCAGCGCGATGCGCTCACCCTCGGTGCCGTCGTGGGCGCGCTTGTGCGCGGCCAGCAGGACGCCGAAGCCTCCGCGCGCGATGACCTTCTCGCAGCGATAGCCCGGAACGTCGGGCACGAGCAGCGAGACATCGGGTGGCGGGACGGTGATGGGCGAAGCGCCGGGAGGGCACGGCGCGTGAGAGCCCTCCCAACGCCGCCCGCATGTGAGGCAGCGCGGCACGGACGCCACTCTATGCCAGGGCCCCCACGATTTCCGAACCCCAGGGGTGGGGCAGGCGGCATCCGCGTGAACGATTCATCAGAAGTTCCTCCATGCCCGGAGGGCGTCCAGGCACGGCGTCACCGCGAAACGCGCGACACCCGACATCGCGAGCGGACAGCACCGCGGGTCGGCTGTGCACCCGCTGCGTCATTTCGCACCGCGTCGCGGCATGAATGTCAGGACTCCCTGCTAGCCCTGCTCAAACGGAGGAACGTGCATGAGCAGGCTTCGGGCGCCGAGTGGGGGCAGGAGGTCCGGGCACACGTGGGGGCGGGTGACGGTCCTCATGGGACTCCTGGGCGCTATCCCGGTCCATGCCGGTGAGCTGCCCGTGGGGATGCAAGGGTATGCGCGCTACCAGAGCGCTTCGCCGCCACGGCTTTCGCGTGAGCCTCACCGTGGCACCGTGGGCGGTGCGGTGCTGGGCCGCTATCTCGCGTTCATCACCGAGCAGCGGGCGCTCCTGAAGAAGCCTGAGGTGAAGGAGGCGGAGCGTCAGGCGGGCCACGCCGCGCTCAACGACCTGCTCCTCTGGTCCATCGCGCGGACCGAGGAGCAACTGGCGGAGGATTCACCGCTGGAGGTGTACCTGCGGATGAAGGTCTCGCATGCGGAGCAGCGGCGTGCGGAGACGGTGCGCTCGAAGCAGGTGGAGGCGAAGCTGGAGGAGTACCACCGCTGGGCGGATGCGCGCGGACAGGCTCTGGCCGGGGCGCACTTCCGCAGGCTGGGCCAGGACGGGCTGCTCACCGAAAGCGCGCTGTACGAAGCGACGCAGCGGGCGCTGGTGGAGGCGGTGCTCGACTGGGCCTACGCGCACACGCTGGATCCGGACTTCGTGCGCAAGAGCCCCAGTGAAGTGGCGCTCTACCTGCTGGCGCGCGACAGCCTGCTGGCGTCGGCGGTGGAAGCGGGCCGCCTCGCGCCCCCGACGTGGGATCCGCGTCGGGAGCCTCCAGCCATTCCTCCGGAGGAACTCGTGCTGGAGATGGCGGTAGGCCTGCTGCCCGTCGCTGGGGAAGTGGCGGATGTGAAGGGCGTGGTGCTCGGGGAGAGCATCCTGGGCTACCCGCTGACTGGCGGAGAGCGGTTGCTATGCGCGGTGAGCATCGCGCTACCGGTGGTGTCGGGGCGCCTGCTGTCGGAGGGTGCGCAGGGCGTGGAGCGGGTGGCGCTGTTGACGGGCCGGAGCCTCCGCGAGGTGCAGGTGTTGCAGCGCGTGGTGCAGCACCTGTCACCGCAAGATGCGCAGGAGATCCGCCGGGTGCTGCGAGCAGCGGCACGCGGTGATGCGGTGTCAGCGGAGGACGTGGCGAAGCTGCAAGCCGTGGCGAAGCGGCTGGAGTCCCCGTTGGCGGAAGCGGGCCGCGTGCTGGGCCAGGGCAAGCGCGTGGCCCTGGTGGGCTCGCGGGTGACGGCGGAGGGCACGCGGTTGGTGCCGGGCAGCGCGGAGCACCTGGCGCAGGCGTGGGTGGACTATCAGTTCCGTCATCCGTCGAAGTACCCCCGCATCCAGTACGCGGTGGATCCGGAGTGGGAGCGGCTCTACCAGACGGTCATCAAGAACAAGGGCGCGGGCAGCGAGTTCGAGCAGGCCGTGCTCAAGTCCAAGGGCCAGCAGAAGAACACGGCGTTGATGCTGCCGCCTCCCGGAAGCAAGGCCCAGGGCTTCGTCCCGGACGCGGTGAAGGGCAATCCAAAGGAACTCGTGTGGGGGCAGCCCTACCACTTCGTGGAGGCCAAGGGTCGCGCGGAGATGGCGCTCACGGGCAACCTCAAAGCCATGCTCGAATACGTCCGAGCCTACGGTGGCCATATCGAGGTGTACTTCCGCTCCGCGAAGCATCCAGCGGGGCAGACGCAGCTGACTATTCCCCTCGAACGGTTCTTGTGGGCGCTCGAAGAGAATGGCAAAGCCTTGGTTGGCGCCTACCCGTGAGGCTCGCGTGTGCGGTTGAAATATCTGACGACCAAGATCAGCCTGCCGCCCATCGTTCCCTCTGAGGCTGCGGTCCGCGCGTTCCTCAAGAGCGCATTCGAGGAGTACCGGTGGTTCGAGCCTGCGCGTTCTCACAATGAGCAGATCGATCCTCGGCGGATCGACTACGACACCCTGGTGGCTGGCTTCCTTGAGTTCCGCAGCCTCATGGTGCTGGCGAAGACGGACCGTGACTTCTTCCTGTTCTCCGCCAGGAAGGCGGACGGTCCTCCTCATGTGGGCAAACTCACCTGGGATGCCGCGCTTTCACGCGCGAAGAACGCGAAGTGGCGTGACGACCACGTTCATCAGGTCACGGCGCTGATGAAGCTGTTCAATTCACCGCTGGCCGTCTCCGCGACCTCCGAGGACGAAGGCCGGAAGTGCCAACAGTTCATTCCCTCGCCTTCGGGGATCGGGCAACGCTGGACGTGGACCGTCCGCGACCCCAGCGAAGGACTCGCCGGAGTCTTCTGGCGCAACTTCTACGGTCCGCCTTTCATCGAGATGTTCGGAGACCGGTTGAACGCGGTCCCCGAAACCCAGCGGCGCACGGTCGCGGACGGCATCGTGCTCGTGGAGCCCTACACCCTGCCCACCGACGCGATGACTCCCGCCGCGGAGGCCGCGGAGCAACAGCTCCGCGAAGTCCTCGGGCCGGAGTGCTTCTACGACCAGGTGGCACGCACGATGCCCCGCCGCGTGCCCGACCTGCCCCACCCGGGCGCGCTCTCCTCCTGAGCCCGCCCGGAGGCACCGCGCGCCTTACCGCGCCGGCACTTCAATCGCACGCAGCAGCGCCCCGTCCTGACCGGGCACCCGCGCTCGCAGGAGCAGCGCGGCGCCGGGCTCCGCGGACGTCAGCGCCTGGGCGGCTTCCGCGACGCCGGACACCTTCTGGTCGCCCACCTGCGTGAGCACCATGCCGGGCGCCAGCCCCGCTCGCTCCGCGGCGCTGCCGGACTCCACCGCGACCACCTGCGCGCCGCCGCTGCCGTCCTGCGCCTCCGACAGCCGCAGGCCCAGCCGCTTCGACAGCGGCGCGGGCGTCGCATCCCGGGGCGTCATCTCCTCCTCGCCCCGCTGCGTCGGACGGGTGCCCAGCTTCACCGGCACCTCCATCACCTTGCCGCCGCGCACCAGGTTCACCTTCACCTCGCTGCCCGGCTTGAGCAGGGCCACCGCGCGCGTCAGCGACCCGGCGGAGTCCACCGCGCGCTCGCCCACCGACGTGATGACGTCCTCCTCGCGCAGGCCCGCCTTCGCGCCCGGGCCGCCCGCGCTCACGCCGGCCACCACCGCGCCCTTCGCGGCCTCCACGCGCAGCGCCCGCGCCAGCTCCGGCGTGAGGTCCTGCACCGCCAGCCCCACCCAGCCCCGGCGCACCACGCCCGTCTCCTGGAGCTGCGGCAGCAGCGCCTGGATGAGGTTGGCCGGCACCGCGAAGCCGATGCCCGTCGCGCCGCCGATGATGGCCGTGTTCATGCCCACCACCTCGCCCCGCATGTTGAAGAGCGGGCCGCCGGAGTTGCCCGGGTTGATGGCCGCGTCGGTCTGCAGGAAGTCGTCATAGGGGCCCGCGTGGATGTCGCGCGCCCTCGCGGAGAGGATGCCCGCGCTCACGCTCGACGCCAGCCCGAACGGATTGCCAATGGCCATCACCGGGTCGCCCACGCGCAGGCCGTCGGAGTCGCCCAGCTTCACGAAGGGCAGGTTTCCGGACACGCCCTTCAGTTGGATCAGCGCCACGTCCGTGAGCGCGTCGCGGCCCAACACCTCCGCCTCGAACGAGCGCCCGTCCTCCAGCTTCACCCGGACGGTGTCCGCGCCCTCCACCACGTGGTTGTTGGTGAGCACCAGGCCCGAAGGGTCGATGACGAAGCCCGACCCCAGCCCCTGCTTCGACGGTGCGCCGCCGCCCTCACCGAAGGGATTCTGTCCGCCCGGCAGGCCGAAGCGCTCGGCGAGCCCCGGGGGCAGGCCCTGCATGCCGCCCATCGCGGGACGGGCTCTCGCCTGCACCTCCACGTTCACCACCGCGCCCTTCACCGTGTCCACCAGCGGCGCCAGCGACATGAGCGCGCCGGGCGTGCCGGGCGTGGCCATCGCGGGTGAATAGACGGCGGGCTCTACCTTCGCGCCGGAGGGCGCGGTGGCCGTCTTCAGGGACAGCGTGGGGCGCTCGGGCGGCGCCGTGTCCGGAGCGGGCTTGCAGGCGCCCAGGGCGACCAGGGGCGTGAGCGCGAGCGCGCGGGCAAGGCGGCGGCGGGACGGAAGGGTGCGGACCATCGTGCGTTCTCCTTGGGTGGGCGCCGGAAGCGACCTTCCGGGCGGGAAAAGAGTCGAACCGGATGCGGTGGGCACCCTGGGAAGGAGGCAGCGGTCCCGTTCCACCAGCGACACCGGGAGCCACCAGTGGCCCAGCTGCCTGAAGGGAGCTCTTGGAGGAAGCCCCGCATCCGGTCCGACGCCCGGACCTCATTGCAGCCCGTGGGCCAAAGCCCCCCGGAACCCCTCCCAGAGGGGAGCGGTGCCCCGGAGGCCCCCCGGAGGCGGGGCAAAGTGCCCCAGCCGGGGCATTTCGCCCGGGGGCAGCGTGCCCCATGCCCCATCGCCCCTCCGCCAGGGCCCGGGGGGCGCGGACGTGGCACGGCGGATGCTCCAGGTCCGGAACGTCCCACCGCCGTGACGCTGTCGTGTCGGGAAGGGCCTTCGCGCTTCGCGAGGTCCTTTCGCGCGAGCAGCCCGGCGCACCTTCAACCCTCCAGGAGATCCCTCCCATGGTGCACGAGCAGACGGAAGGGGCCGCGCGCGCCGCGGCCTGGGAAGACCCCAAGACGGTGTCGGCGCGCGCCCCCCGCATCCTCGTCGCGGATGATCAACTGGAGATGCGCACCCTCATCCGCAAGATGCTGGTGCGGCGCGGTTATGAGGTGGTGGAGGCGTCGGACGGACCGGACCTGGTGCGCGTCCTCATCGACGGGCTGACGGCGGACGAGTCCCGCGCGCCCGACCTCATCATCACCGACGTGCGCATGCCGGGCTTCACCGGCCTGGAGGTGCTCGCCCGCCTGCGCCGCGAGCAGTGGAACACGCCCGTCATCCTCATCACCGCGTTCGGCGACGCGAAGCTGCACGGCGAGGCTCAGCGGCTGGGGGCTGCCTACGTGCTCGACAAGCCGTTCGAACTGGACGAACTGCGCGACGCGGTGGAGGCGGCGCTCGCAGTGGCGCGGGGCTGAAGCGGGGCCGGGCGCGGCGCGCTAGGCTTGCCGCCGCTCGCGAAGCCGCACCCTCGCAAGGAAGCCCATGCACCGCATGCCCTGGTCCCTGTCGTTGTCGCTCCTGTGCCTGGGGTGCGCGCCCGCGCAGCGTCAGACGCCGGACGCGGGATCCTCCGAAGCGGTGCCCCAGCGGCTGGTGGCGCGCATCGTCCACACGTACCCGCACGACCCGACGGCCTTCACCCAGGGGCTCCAGTTCCACCAGGGCCAGCTCTACGAGAGCACCGGCGAGAAGGGTGACCTGCGGCGCATCTCCCTGGAGCAGACCGCGCCGCTGTGGACCCAGGCCCTGCCGGGCGTGTTCCCGGAGGGGCTGGCCAGCGACGGCGAGCGCCTGTACCAGCTCACGTGGCAGGACGAGACGCTGTTCGTGTGGAGCGGCGCGACGCCTGTGCAGGAGAAGCAGGTGGCGTACAAGGGCGAGGGCTGGGGCCTGTGCTTCTGGCAGGGGCAACTGGTGCGCAGCGACGGCACGTCCACGCTGCGCTTCCACGACCCGAAGGACTTCCACGTGAAGTCCCAGGTGAAGGTGACGTTGCAGGGCACGCCGCAGGAGATGCTCAACGAGCTGGAGTGCGCGGAGGACGGCGTCTACGCCAACGTCTGGCACGCCAACCACGTCCTGAAGATCGACTACGCCACGGGCCACGTGCTGGCGGTCATCGACGCGTCGGCGCTGGTGCAGGCGGAGCGCGGACGGGCGCGCGGCTATGAGGCGGTGCTCAACGGCATCGCGCTGGAGCCCGGCACCGGCCGCCTGTTCTTCACCGGCAAGCTGTGGCCCGACCTCTTCGAGGTGAAGCTGGAGCCCGCCGCCACGCCGTAGTGACCGACCTCAGGGCGCCCCGGTGGCACCCTGCCGGGAGAAGCGCCGCCGCACCGTCCGGGTGACCTCCGCGTCCCAGCGCAGCGAGAACAGCTCCACCACGGTCCGCTGGAAGGGCAGGGCACACGCCAGACAGGCCAGCGTCGCGGCCAGCCCGATGAGCGTGTTCTGCCACGAGGCCAGGTTCCACTGTCCGGACCAGAACCACTCCCTCAGGCTCTGCGGCCAGAAGTAGTGGATGGGCCAACCGGGACCGCTGCCCGCGAGGTCGCACAGCAGATGCCCATGGAATGCCGCCACCGACAGCAGCGCCACGGCCGCGCGCCGCCGGGCCAGCGCCGCGCAGACCGTCATCGTGACGAGCGCTCCCACGTAGCCGTGGAAGATGACGTGGTGATAGCGCGCGTAGAACTCCTCCCCCGCGAGCAATGACAGTCCATCCAGGTCCGGTGCGAGCCCCGCGCAGGTGACGAGGATGCGGTCGCGCCGCTCACGCAGGCCTTGCGCCAGCAGCCAGGACAGTTCGGCGTGGACAATGGGATTCATGAAGGTGCTGAAGCGTACGGTGATTCACATCCGGCCGTCACCCGGGCCCGGAAGGTCCGTGCCAGGGGTGAAGGTTTCCGGAGCCGTGCGTTCAGAGAGGAGGGGGCAATGACTCATCATGAATCCCATCTCCGCGCACCCAGACAGACTCCGGGCTTTTTCACAGGGACGCCAGACGGAGTTTTCCAGGCAGGACATCGCCACGCTGTTCGAAGCCCGAGCACGTGAGACACCGGAGGCCGTGGCGTTGCGCTTCGAGGGCGGAGCGCTCAGCTATGACACGCTCAACCGACGTGCGAACCGGCTGGCGCGGCGGCTCCAGGCCCAGGGCGTGGGGTTGGATCAACCCGTGGGGATCCGCGTCGACCGCACCCCGGAGACACTCGTCGGGTTGCTGGGAATCCTGAAGGCGGGCGGGGCCTATCTGCCCCTGGATTCCAGCCATCCGGTGGATCGTCTCAACGTGATGATCGAGGACGCGGGGCTGCGCGTGCTGGTGGGCCGCCGCGAGGACGTCCAGGGGCTGCGCTTCCAGGGCCACGTCGTCGAGCCTTCCTCGCCGGATGAACCCCTGGAGGAGCGCGACGCGTGGAACGTCCGGGGTGGCGCGGGTCCTGACTCGCTGGCCTACGTGCTGTTCACGTCGGGCTCCACGGGAAGGCCCAAGGGCGTGTGCATTCCGCACCGGGGCGTGGCCCGGCTGGTGCTGGACGCAGGCTTCATGGGGTTCCGGCCCGACGACCGCGTCCTCCAGGCCGCTTCGTTCTCGTTCGACGCTTCGACCCTGGAGGTCTGGGGCGCACTCCTGAACGGCGCCACGCTGTGCCTGCTCTCACAGGAGACGCTGCTGTCGCCTCCGCTCCTCGCGGCACGGCTCGAACGTGATGCGGTGTCGGTCGCGGTCCTGAGCACGTCGCTGTTCCACCAACTGGCCGCGGCCATCCCGGACGCGTTCCGTCAGCTTCGCGTGTTGATGGTGGGCGGCGACGTGTTGGATCCCAAGTGGGTGGCGCACGTGATGGCGCACGGGAAGCCCCAGCGCCTGCTCAACAGCTATGGCCCGACGGAGTGCACCACCTCCGCGACGGCCCATGAGATCCGCTCGCCGCCCGAGCCCGGGACGTCCATTCCCATCGGAGGGCCGCTCGCGAACCTCCAGGTGTACGTGCTGGACGACGCGCTGGCGCTCCGGCCCGTCGGTGAAGTGGGGGAGCTGTACATCGGCGGAGAGGGGCTCGCGCGCGGCTACCTGAACCGCCCCGACCTGACCCGCGAGCGGTTCCTCCCCGACCCCTTCCGCGACGCCCCGGAGGCGCGGCTGTACCGGACGGGGGACCGCGCGCGGTGGCGGGAGGACGGCACGCTGGAGTTCCTGGGGCGCGTGGACCATCAGGTGAAGATCCGGGGCGCCCGCGTCGAGCTGGCGGAGATCGAAAGTGCGCTGCGGGCCCATGGGCAGGTCGGTGACGCGGTGGTCCGGGTGCATGAGGCGTCCCCCGGGGACAAGCGGCTGGTCGCCTATGTCTCACCGCGCGAGGGTGCCTCCCCGGACGCGACGGAGCTGCTGGCGCACCTGCGCTCCCGACTGCCGGCCTTCATGGTTCCCCACGCGGTCATGGTGCTGGACCGGCTGCCGCTCAATCCCAGTGGGAAGGTGGACCTCCAGCAGCTCCCGGCGCCGCACTTCGGCGCGGGGGACGGTGAGGCGCCGCGCGAGGGACTGGAGCGCGAGGTGGCGCGCGTCTGGGCGGAGGTGCTGGGCACGGAGCAGGCCGGCACGCATGACCGCTTCCTGGACTCGGGAGGGGATTCGCTGCTGGCGGTCCGCTTCATCGAACGGTTGGATCAAGCGCTGGCGGTCCGCCTGCCGGTGCGCGCGCTGTTCGAGAATCCGACCCTCGAAGCCCTGGCGCGACGCGTGGAGGCCGCGCGGAGCGAAGCCCGGGGGCTGGCCCTGCCTCCAGTCGTTCCCGTGGACCGGAGCGGGCCCTTGCCGCTGTCCGATGCCCAGCGCCAGCTCTGGCTGCTGCATCAGGTGGCGCCCCGGAGCGCCTTCTACAACGAGCCCTTCACGCTGTACCTGCCGGGCGACATCGAACCCGAAGCACTGGAACAGGCATTCCAGTCGCTCATCGCCCGGCATGAAGTCCTGCGCACCACCTTTGGATCCACGCCGGAAGGTCCCTTCCAGCGGATACAGCCTGGGACGGCGTTCCGGTTGCGGAGCGTGGATCTCCGCCCGGTCCCCGAAGGACTTCGGAGCGCGAAGGCCGCGCGACTGACCACGCAGGAGGCGCGCGAGCCCTTCGACCTGGAACGGGGCCCGCTGCTGCGGGCGACGCTGATGCGGCTGAGCGCTTCGGAGTGCCGCCTCGCGTTGGTCATGCATCACCTGGTGGTGGACGGCTTCACGATGGCGACGTTCCTCCAGGAACTGCATCGCTTCTATCGGGCCGCCATCGATGGCAGGCCCGCGGAGCTGGCGCCCATGCCGCTCCAGTACGCGGACGCCGCGGTCTGGCAGCAGGGCCCGCGCTACCGGGAGGCCATCGCGCCGCACCTCGCCTACTGGAAGCGGACGCTCGCGGGGGCGCCCCACCTGGAACTCCCCACCCAACGTCCCCGTCCTCCCGTGCAGGGCTTCCGTGGCGCGAAGCACTTCGTGCGCATCCCCCGGGACCTCCTGGAGGCCGTGAAGGCGCTGGGTCGCCGTGAGGACGCCACGCTCTTCATGACGATGCTGTCGGCGTTCGGCGCGCTGCTGCACCGCTACTCCGGTAGCGACGACCTCGTCATCGGTGGAGCCTTCTCGGGACGCGGCCGTGAAGAACTGCGCTCCATCTCCGGCCACTTCGTGAACCTGTTGCCCCTGCGGCTGCGGTTCTCCGAAGGGTTGAGCTTCCGGGCCCTCGTGGGGCGGGTGCGGCAGGTGTGTCTGGAGGCGCTCGAACATCAGGACGCGCCGCTCGTGCGCATCGTGGAGGCGGTGAACCCGGCGCGCATCCCCGGTGCGAATCCGCTCCTCCAGGTGTCGTGCACCCTGGAGCCGCCCATCTCGGTGCCGGGCTCGGGGTGGCGGGTGGAGCCGCACGACGTCGACACGGGGACGTCGAAGCTGGACCTCTCCCTCGAACTGGATGAGCGGCCGGACGGCATGTCCGTGCGGCTGGAGTACGCGCTGGACCTGTTCGACCCCTGGATGATTTCCCAACTGGGCGAGCACTTCGTGACGCTGCTCCGCGAGGCCGTCCGGGACCCGGACGTGTCCGTCTCCGCGCTGCCGCTGTTGTCGGAGCAGGAGAAGACCCGGCTCCTGGAGTGGGCGCAGGGACCGGCGGAGGACGTGTCCACCGCCGACTGCCTGCACCATCCCTTCGAGGCCCAGGCCGAGCGCACCCCGGAGGCCCCCGCCCTGGTGTTCCAGGGCCGGGTGATGAACTACCGGACGCTGAACGCGGAGGCGAACCGGCTGGCCCACCACCTGCGCTCGCTAGGGGTCGGTCCTGGGGACCTGGTGGGCCTGTGCCTCCAGCGCTCCTTCGAGATGATCATTGGGGTGCTCGCGACGTTGAAGGCGGGCGCGGCCTACGTGCCGCTGGATCCCAGCTACCCCCAGGCGCGGCTGGAGTTCACGGCGCGGGACGCGGGGTTGAAGCTCGTCCTCGCGCAGGAGGCGACGCGGTCGCTCGTGGCGGGCACGGGCGCCCGGGTCCTCGGTCTGGAGCAACTGCGCGAAACGCTCGCCGGAGCCTCCGTGGAGAATCCCCAGGTCCCCGTCACAGGCGAGGACCTGGCGTATGTCATCTACACCTCGGGTTCGACAGGCCAGCCCAAGGGCGTGCTGCTGGGGCACCGGGGTGCGGTCCATCTCTGCGAAACCGTGGCCGCGCGCTTCGGCTTCGGGCCCGGGGTCCGTGCGTTGCAGTTCACGCGGTTCGGGTTCGACTTCTCCGTCGCGGAGATCTTCCCGACGCTCTTCTCCGGCGCGACGCTGTACCTGCTCGCGCAGGCGGAGGTGACGCCCGGCGAGGAGCTGGCCGACTTCCTGGCGTCCCAGCGCATCCACATCGCGATGTTCACGCCCGCGGCGCTGAGCCCCATGGCGTGGCGGGCGCTCCCGGACCTGAAGGTGCTGGTGGTCGGCGGCGAAGAGGTGCCGGAGCAGCTCGTGGACACCTGGGCTCCAGGCCGGCGGTTCATCCAGGTGTATGGGCCCACGGAGACCACCGTCTTCACGACCTCGGGCGACTGCGTGGCCGGCGCGGGCAGGTCCCCCATCGGCAAGCCGCTTCCGGGCTACGAGGTCTATCTGCTCGACGACGCCCTGGCGCCAGTACCCGTGGGCGTCCGGGGTTCGCTCTACATCGGCGGGGTGGGGCTGGCGCGGGGCTACCTGCACCGCCCGGAGCTGGATGCGGAGCGGTTCGTTCCCCATCCGTTCAGCGCGGAGCCAGGCGCCCGGCTCTACAAGAGCGGAGACGTCGCCAGCCATCGTCCGGACGGCAGCATCGAGTTCCACGGACGGTCGGATCGGCAGATAAAACTGCGCGGCTTCCGCATCGAGCTGGGAGAAGTGGAGGCCGCGCTGCGGGAGCACCCTGACGTACGGGACGCGGTGGTTGAACTCCGGCTGCTCGCGGGAGAGCGGCACCTCGTCGGCTACGTCGTCCCCCGGAATGCCGACGCGGCGGCGCGTCTCCGGTCACGCGGCTTCAAGGAAACGCTGGGCCAGACGCTGCCACCCCACATGATTCCCCGGGAGCTGGTGGTGCTGGAGTCGTTCCCGCTGGGCGTCACGGGGAAGATCGACCGGAGCGCGCTGCCGCCTCCTCCTTCCCGAACGCAGGGGCGTGACGTGGCGTCCGGGGCGGCCGCGTCCACGGAGCGCGAGAAGGCGCTGGAGCGCATCTGGTGCCGGCTCCTCGGAGTGGAGCGCATCGGCAGACAGGAGGGCTTCTTCGACGCGGGGGGAAACTCCCTGTTGCTCGCACGGATGCAGTCGGCGCTCGAAGTGGAGCTGGGCATCCGGGTGAGCATGGCCACGCTGTTCCAATACCCGACCCTCGAAGCCCTGGCGCGGCGGTTGGACGACGCGTCGGTGGAAGCGCCCGCGCGAACGCCTCGAAGGGAACGCAGTGCCAGTCCGGAGCAGCGTCCGGGCAGCATCGCCATCATCGGGCGGGCGGGCCGCTTCCCGGGAGCGCCGGATCTCGATGCGCTCTGGTCGCTGCTGGTGGAAGGCCGCGAGGGCCTCTCCCGCTTCAGCAAGGAGGAACTGGTGGCGGCGGGAGAGGACCCCAAGCTTGTGGAGGAGCCCGCCTACGTCCGTGCCTCGGGGATCCTCGAGGACGCGGAGTTCTTCGACGCCGGTTTCTTCGGCTACAGCCCGCAGGACGCCCGGCTGATGGATCCGCAGCTGCGCCTGTTCCTGGAGTGCGCCTGGGAGGCGCTGGAGGCCGCGGGCTACGACCCGAAGCGACTGCCCGGAAAGGCAGGCATCTTCGCGGGCTCGGGCGCGCCGCGTTACTGGTTGGAACAGGTCGCGTCGCGCTACCGCACCCTGTCGGTGGCCTCCGAATCGTACCGGTCCATCCTGGGCAATCCGTGGCAGTTCCTGGCCACGACGACGGCGTATCAACTGGGCCTGCGCGGGCCCGCGCTCACGGTGCAGACCGCCTGCTCCACGTCCCTGGTGTCCATCCATCTGGCCTGTCAGAGCCTGCGCGCGGGCGAGTGCGAGCTGGCGCTTGCGGGTGGCGTCTCCCTCTTCGCCTCGGGGCCCGCCGGCTACCTCCACGAAGAGGGAAGCATCACCTCGCCGGACGGGCACTGCCGCCCGTTCGATGCGCGCGCTCAGGGCACCGTGCCCTCCAGTGGCGTGGGCCTCGTGGTGTTGAAGCGCCTGGAGGACGCGTTGCGTGATGGCGACACCGTCCATGCCGTCATCCGGGGCTCGGCCATCAACAACGACGGCAACGGCAAGGTGGGCTTCACCGCGCCCGGCGTGGAGGGACAGCGCGACGTCATCGCGCGGGCCCACGCGTCCGCCGGAGTGGATCCGCGTCACATCACCTACGTCGAAGCCCACGGGACCGCGACGCCGCTGGGAGACCCCCTGGAGGTCCAGGCGCTGCGGCTGGCCTTCGGTGACCGCGAGGACGCGGCGCCTTCCTGCGCGCTGGGTTCGCTCAAGAGCAACGTGGGGCACCTGGACTCGGCGGCCGGCGTGGCCGGACTCCTCAAGGTGACGCTGGCCCTGGAGCACCGCTTCATCCCCGGAACCGTCCACTTCGAGCACGCCCCCGAGGAGCTGGAGCTGGAGCGAAGCCGCTTCCTGGTGAGCCGGGAGGGACGTCCGTGGACTGCCCCCGAAGGACTCCCGCGCCTCGCGGGCGTGAGCGCGTTTGGCATTGGCGGGACGAACGCCCATGTGGTGCTCGAAGAAGCCCCGCCCGTGCCGGTAGCGACCGGTGCGCCAGAAGGCGAGACGGTGCTGGTGCTGTCGGCCCGGAGCGAGGAGGCCCTGGACGCGGCGTCGCGGCAGCTCGCGAACCACCTGGAGCAGCACCCGACCCAGGCGCTCGCGGACGTCGCGTACACGTCGCGCGAAGGTCGGACCGCCTTCGAGTACCGGCGCGCCATCGTGTGCGGGGATGCAGCGGAAGCCATCGCGAAGCTCCGGCGGGATGGTTCCTCGCGACGCGCGACCCGCCACGTGCCCGAAGTGGTCTTCCTGTTTCCGGGGACGGGGACGCAGGAGGCGGGCATGGGGGCGGCGTGGTATCGGCGCGCGCCGGTGTACCGCGAGGCCCTGGATCAATGCCTCGCGCTCTTCGGTCGGGATCCGGAGCGCGAGCTGCGCGCCGTGTTGTTCGCGGAGGATGCGGACCGGGCCCGCGCCGAGGAGGCCCTGCGCGCACCGTCGCTGGGCATGGCCGCCCTCTTCTCCACGGAGTACGCGCTGTCGCGACTGCTGCTCTCCTGGAACGTCCAGCCCACGGCCCTCATGGGCCACAGCCTGGGCGAATACACCGCGGCCTGCCTGTCCGGGGTCCTGTCGCTGGAGGAGGCCGTGGCCCTGGTCGACCTGCGCGGTCGGCTCTGCGATGCCCTGCCGCCTTCGGGCATGTTGGCCATCCCGCTGTCGGAGGGCGTGCTGGCGCAGGAGCTTCCCGCCGACCTGTCCCTGGCCGCGGTCAACGGGCCCGGCCAGTGCGTGGTGTCCGGGACGGTGGAGGCCCTGGAGTCCTTCGCGGCGCTGCTGCTGTCGAAGGGCGTGCGCTCCAAACGGCTGCCGCGCGCGAGCGGCTTCCACTCGGCGCTGGTGGAGCCGGCGATGCAGCCGCTCACGGCCCTGGCGTCGTCCATGGATCCAAAGGTCCCGGGCATTCCCCTGGTCTCCAACGTCACGGGCACCTGGATGGACGCGGCCACCGCGCGCGACCCCGCGTACTGGGCCCGTCACCTGCGACACACGGTCCGCTTCTCCCGGGGCCTGGACCTGCTGCTGGAAGGCCGCGAGCGCATCCTCGTGGAGGTGGGGCCGGGCCGCGTCCTCTCCACGCTGGCGCTGCTGCATCCCCAGGCGGGCACGCACCGGCTGGTCCTGCCCACGCTGGGCGTGCCGGTGGGACGGCGCACCGCCCCCGAATCCGATGAGCAGTCGCTGCTGTGTGCGGTGGGCCACCTGTGGACCGCGGGCGTGCCGGTGGACTGGAGCGCGATGCGGGGCGGGGTGTCCCGGAGGCGCGTCTCCCTTCCGACGTATCCCTTCGAGCGCAAGCACTACTCACTGGCGAAGAAGGAGCCGCCTCCGTCGGAGGCGCTGGAGCCCGGACCTGTCGTCAGGTCGCAGGGCATCCACCGGGAGGGCGTGCGGGCGACGGTGGAAGCCATCTGGAAGGACCTGCTGGGCGAGGAGTCGCTGACGCCCGACAGCCACTTCTTCGAGCTGGGCGGCACCTCCCTCCTGGTCGTGCAGCTCAACCGCGAGCTCAAGGCGAAGCTGTCGGTGGGCCTGTCGCTGCACGCGGTGCTGGAACACCCGACGCTGGGCGCGTTGACCCAGGCCATCCTCTCCGAGCTGGAGAAGACGGGGCGGCCCTTCCGGAAGGAGGCCGCGTTGTTGATGCACCTCCAGGAGGGGCGGCCCGGCCAGGTGCCGCTCTTCTTCGTGCAGCCCATTGGCGGAACGGTCTTCACATACATGCCGCTGACGCGGCGGCTGGGGCCCGCCCGGCCGGTGTATGCGTTCCGCGCCTCGGGGCTGGAACCCGGCGAGGTGCTCTACCGGGACGTGCCGTTGATGGCTCGCCGGTACGTGGACGAACTGCTGGCGTCCCACCCGAAGGGGCCCTACTGGCTGGGAGGCCATTCGTCGGGGGGCGTCATCGCCTATGAGATGGCCGCCGTCCTGCTGGAGCGGGGGCATGCGGTGTCGGGCGTCATCCAGATCGACACGGTGACGGTGGATGACTCGCGCAGGCTGGGGATCCGGAGCGTGGGGGACGTGCTCCAGTTGATCGACGCGTTCAAGGAAATCTCTCCGCGCGCGGCGGAGGGCTTGAAGACGGCGATGGAGCTCGACTTCCGGCTGCGCGACGTGGTGCTCGCCACCAACGAGGCCATCGCCGCGTACACGCCCGGACGGCATGCGGTCCCCCTGGTGTACCTGCGGGCCCAGGAGCGGGACACGGTCCTGGATGGCCACGCGGAGGAGTGGTGGCGCGCGCTGACGACGGCGCACTTCCAGTTTCACGAAGTGCCCGGCAACCACTTCAGCGTCATGGAGGCGCCCTTCGTGAGGCAGGTGGCCCGGATCCTCGAGGACTGCGTGACGGCGGGGAAGGGAGTACGGCGCGATGACCACGGCGTGGGTTGAGGGGAAGCAGGACACGGGGAGCTGGAAGGCCGAGCTGGGACAGCGCTTCACCGCGTTCGTGGACGCCTACGAACGTGGCAGCCTGGACGCGCTGCGGGAGCTGTTCTGGCACGACGACGACATCGTGGTCGTGGGCACCCACTCCAACCTGCACTTCGTCGGCTGGGAGCAGGTCGAACACTCCTTCCGCACCCAGTTCGCGAGCCTGCGCGACATCCGGGTGACGCTGCGCTCCGCACAGCTCTGGCACGGCGGGGCACCGCCCTCCACGCTGGCGTGTCTCACGCTGCCCGCGATGGACATCGCGGTGGTCGCGGGCGGCCGTCCCGCCACCTTCGAGGGCATCCGCGTGACGTGCGTGTTCGAGCGCCGGGACGCGGAGTGGCGGATGGTCCAGATGCACTGGTCGCTTCCGCGCACGGAGGTGCTCGTCGACCACAAGTACCGATAGTCAGGGCGGCAGGGGCGAGCGTCGCGGCGTGCCCAGCAGCTCCAGCGTGCGCACCGCCACGTCCATCAGCGTGGAGGAACACGGCATGCAACCGCCACCGCAGCACGAAGGCCAGTCGCCCTCCGGGTCGCGCAAGAGCGGATACACGCAACCGCGCAGGGACTCCGGCAGACCTGCGTCCTCGCACGCCTGGCGCAGGGCCGCCTGCACGGTGGCATCCTTCACATCCATCGTTCCTGTTCCGAACCACGGGCCACGGGTCTCCAGCCCGGGGACCTCACGGCTTCACGACGGAGCCCTCCCCGGGACGAACGTGCTGGCGCGACGCCTCCTTCGCCGGGCGCCTGGCGCGCCTTCCGCCGCTGCCCATCAGGATGTCCACCCACCGGTTGCTGATGCCGAAGTTGCGGTCCGGCGTCGCGAAGTGGTGCGCCATGTGGTGCGCGCGCAGTTCCTTGCCCCATTTCGTGCGCGGCGTGTGGTGGTGCGTGGCCCAGTGGATCGTGTCGTAGGTCATGTAGCCCCAGACGATGCCGATGAAGTACGGAAGCGTCTGCGCCGGATGGCCTACCAACCACAGCAGCCCGCCGATGAGGAGGGCCAGTGGGACGCTCGCGCTGGGAGGCATCACCAGGCGCTGGGGGTCGTCCGGGTACTTGTGGTGGTAGCCGTGGGCAATCTCATGCACCCGCCGGGTGATGGGGCCCTTGCCCTCCCAATGGAAGAAGAATCGGTGGATGCCGTACTCCATGAAGATCCACGTCAGCAGGCCGAGCGTCACGAACAGCACGCTCATCCCCACCGTCGTCCTCCCCGTGTACAGGCCCCAACCCAACAGGCCCAGTGTGAACGGGCCATAGAGGAGGATGGGCACCGCAGGGTGAACCTTCGAGCAGGCTTCGAGAAAGTCGTTCTCGAACATGCGAGTGGATTGATGCCGGAAGTACGCGCGACTCATGACTGTATGAGTCTTGGGATGATGACAGCCGATTGCCTCTGGCTGTTCGTCTGGCTGAAGTGTTGCCTTGCGTGAAGCTGCCCCCGCCCGCCTGCTGGCAGGATGTGTCCGTGCCCTCCGCCCCCCTGACTGCCTTCGCGCTGTTGCTCGCGGGACTCGCCGCTTCCTGCACCGGATCCGGTCGAACCACTTCCGCCCCGGGAGACGACCCCACGCTGCGTCTGATGGACACCGCGCGAGCCCACGCTCGGGCCCAGGGCTCCACGAGAGCCCCCGTCTGCTCCCCGGCCTTCGCGCTGTTGTCCTCGCGACCGGGCATCGAACTGAAGCGCCTGCGCGATGCCGGACACCCGGTCATCGTCTGGACGGTGAACGACCTGCCCACGATGCGGGCCCTGCTCCAGCGCGGCGTGGACGGAATCATCAGCGACCGGCCGGACCTGCTCGCCCAGGCGGTGCGCGACTTCGACGCCAACGCGGATGGCACGCCCGGCGACCTGCTGGATGCGGACGGCCTCATCGACCCGAAGCGCTTCGATGCGCAGGGCCACCGGGGCGCGCGGAACCTGCGTCCGGAGAACATGCTGCCCGCCTTCGAGGCCGCGCTCGACCACCGCATGACGACGTTGGAAATGGACACCGTCCTCACCGCGGACGGCGTGCCCGTGCTCTCCCACGACCCGGACCTGTCTCCGGCGAAGTGCCGCCACGCGGACGGAAGCCCGCTCGCCGCCCCCGTTTCCATCGCGTCCCTCACCGTCGCGCGACTCCAGTCCGCCTTCGTCTGCGACCGGCTCCTGGAAGACCGTCCCGAGCAGACGAACGACCGCGCCCTGTCTCCCGAGGCCGTCGCCTTCGCCGCCCGCGCCGGCCTCCCGGACGCCTACACGGTGCCCACCCTGCGCCAGGTGTTCGCCTTCGCTGAAACACAGTCGGACGCCGAGCACACCGCCCGCGACCCGCTCCGCGCCCGGAACGCGAAGCGGGTGCGGTTCAATGTGGAACTCAAACGGACCTCCGCGAAGACAGCCATCCCCCTGGCGCATGGCGATGCGGTCGCCCAGGCCATCCTGTCTTCCGGACTCACTGCCCGCGCGGACGTGCAGTCCTTCGATGTGGGAGCGCTCCGCTCTCTTCAGTCCCGTCACCCCGGGCTGCGCACCGTCTACCTCTTGGAGCACCTACCAAACGGGTCGGACCTGGAGGCGGCTTCCGAGTAGGAAAGCCCCTGTCCTCCCTCAAGATTCGGGAAGGTAGTCAGGCCCCGAATCATCTTGCGCAAAATTGTTAGGGGCCTTACTAGATGCCCCGCCTTGGCTCCTGTCCCTCCCAAGAACGCGACCCCGATGAAGCTCGTGCCCCGGTACGAGCGGCTCCAACTGCAGGTCCACCGCTTCCCCACGCTGGACCCGAGCGCCATCGAGACGTGTATCGCGATGCTGCGTCTGTCCAATGAGCTGACGGGGGCCTACGAGGCGCACTTCTCGCGGCACGGATTGTCGCAGGGGCGCTTCGTGGTTCTGGTGCAGTTGTTCCTCGCGGAGGACGCGGGCGGAACCCTGAGCCCCGCGGAGATCGCGGAGCTGGCGTCGTGCAGCCGCGCCACGATGACGGGGCTGCTCGACACGCTGGAGAAGGACGGCCTCGTCTCCCGCGTGGACCACCCCGAGGACCGGCGCATGTACTCGGTGCACCTCACCGAGCGGGGCCGCGACCTCATGCAGGGCATGTTGCCCGACCACTACCGCCGTACCGCCGCGCTCATGGCCCACCTGAGCCAGGACGAGCGCGACACCCTGCGCGCCCTGCTGGCCAAGGTGTCCGCCGGCGTCCCCGCCCTGCGCGATCCCTGATCCGCCTCCAGACCCCTTTCTTCATCCGACTCGAGCAACAACCATGACGACCCGCACCGCCTCCCTGGACGCCGTTCCCGCCGAAGCCCCCACCGCCCCGACGCCCGCGAAGCGCTCCCGCGCCAAGCAGGTGCTGCCCCTCCTCGTGGGCGTGGCGGTGCTGGGCGGTGGCGCGCGCTTCCTCATCACCCGCGGCCATGAGTCCACCGACGACGCCCAGGTGGAAGGCCGCATCGCCAACGTGTCGCCGCGCGTGTCGGGGCAGGTGGCCCGCGTGCTGGTGAGCGACAACCAGCAGGTGAAGGCCGGCGACGTGGTGGTGGAGCTGGACCACGCGGACCTGGACGCCCGGCTGGAGGTGGCCCGCGCGGACGTGATGAGCGCGGAGGCCCAGCTCACCAACGCCCAGGCCCAGCTCACCCTCACCGAGGCCAACGCGGGCGCCAACCTGCGGCAGGCCCGCGCGGGCGTCACCCAGGCGTCCAGCGGCATCAGCTCCTCCAAGGCGGCGCTCGACCAGTCCCGCGCGGACGTGGCCGCGTCCGAAGCGCGCTTCAAGCTGGCGGAGACGGACCTGGGCCGCGTGAAGCAGCTGCGGGAGCAGGGCGCGCTGTCGCAGTCCGACCTGGACACGCGTCAGGCCGCGTACGACCAGGCCAAGGCGGCCCTGGACCAGTCGCGCGCGCGGCTGGTCTCCACGGAGGCCGGCATCACCAGCTCGTCCGGTGGCCTGGAGGCCGCGCAGGGCAAGCTCAACGCCGCGGAGACGGGCCCTGTGCAGGTGCAGTCCGCGAACGCCGCGCTGAAGCTCGCGGAGGCCCGCCTCAAGCAGACGCGCGCCGCGCTGACGCTGGCGGAGCTGAACGTGTCCTACGCCCAGGTGCGCGCCCCGGTGGACGGCGTGGTGAGCCGCCGCACGGTGGAGGTGGGGCAGATGGTGGGCCCGGAGCGTCCGCTGATGGCCGTGGTGCCGCAGAACGACCTCTGGGTGGTGGCCAACTTCAAGGAGGACCAGGTCGGTGAGATGCGCCCGGGCCAGGCGGTGGACGTGGAGGTGGACGCCTTCGGCAGCCACTCCTTCCACGGCCACGTGGACAGCCTCGCGGGCGCCAGCGGCGCGAGATTCGCCCTGCTGCCTCCCGACAACGCGTCCGGCAACTTCGTGAAGGTGGTGCAGCGCATCCCGGTGCTCATCCGCTTCGACGGAGATTTGAAGTCGCTGCCCATCAAGCCGGGCATGAGCGCCTACGTGACGGTGGACACCGGTTCGGAGCCCGCGCCGCGGAAGACGGCGGCGGTGGACGTCCGGAAGGCGGAGTAGCCGGTGGACGCGCGTCGCGACGTCATCCAAGGCTCCAAGGCGGGCATCACCATCGCGGCCATGGCCGCGGCGCTGATGTCCGTGCTGGACATCTCCATCGTCAACGTGGCGCTGAGCGACATCCGCGCGAGCTTCGGCACGCCGTTGGATCAGATCGCCTGGGTGTCCACCGGCTACATGATGGCCAACGTGGTGGTCATCCCGATGACGGGCTGGCTCCAGCGCCGGTTCGGCTACCGCAAGTACTTCACCTTCTCCATCCTGCTCTTCACCCTGGCCAGCGTGTTGTGCGGCCTGTCGTGGAACCTCCCGTCGCTCGTCGCCTTCCGCATCCTCCAGGGCATGGGCGGCGGCGCCATCATCCCCACCTCGCAGGCCATCCTCTTCGCCCGCTACCCGCGCGAGGAGCACGGCATGGCGGGCGCGCTCTTCGGCCTGGGCGCCGTGACGGGGCCGCTGTTGGGGCCCACCGTGGGCGGGCTCCTCATCAACGCGGCCAGCTGGCACTGGATCTTCCTCATCAACGTGCCGGTGGGCCTCTTCGCCGCGTACATGGCGTGGCGCTCCATCGACCAGCCCCACTTCGAGCGCTCCACGGAGAAGGTGGACAAGAATGGCATCGCGCTCCTGGCGGTGGGCATGGCCTGTCTCCAGTACGTGCTGGAGGAGGGCAACCGCGAGGACTGGTTCGACAGCAAGCTCATCACGCTGCTGGCCGTCATCGCGGGCATCGCGCTCGTCACCTTCGTCATCCACGAGCTGGAGACACCCAGTCCGGTGGTGGACCTGAGGGTGTTCGCCAACCGCTCGTACACCGCGGCCACGGGGGTGAACTTCCTCGTGGGCACCGCGCTGTTCTCCGGCTCGTTCCTGTTCAGCCTCTTCTGCGGTTCGGTGATGCGCTACGAGGCGTTGGACATTGGCCTCATCTTCCTCAAGGGCAGCGCCATCCAGATCCTCCTGATGCCGCTCATCGGCAAGTTCGGAGGGAAGGTGGACGGCCGCTTCCTGGTGGCCCTGGGCGTCATCGGCATGAGCGTGTCCCTGTGGACCAACGGCCACCTCACCACGCGGGTGGACGAAATCACGCTCATCACGCCGGTGTTCATCCGCGCCTGTTCCATGGGCTTCATCTTCGTGCCGCTGTCGGTGATGGCGCTCAGCAACCTGCGTCCGGAGCAGCGTGGCAACGCGGCGGGCCTCTTCAACCTGACGCGTGAGCTGGGCGGCTCCATTGGCACCGCGTGGATGAGCAGCGCGCTCAGCCGCACCACCAAGGCCAACTTCACCGCCATCACGTCGCACGTGGACACGTACGGTCAGGTGGCCCAGGAGCAGTTCGCCCAGTTGAAGGGCGCCATGGCCGCGAGGGGCGTGTTGGACCCCACGGGCGCGGCGATGGGACTGCTCGGGCAGCGCGTCAACGCGCAGGCGCTGGTGCGGGCCTTCAACGCGAACTTCCTCATCCTCGCCGTCATCTTCGCCTGCGCCCTCATCCTGGTCGGCATGCTCCAGAAGCCGGACCCCACGGTGAAGGTGGAAGGCGCGCACTGACGGCATCGTCGGACGCCTTGAAATGACAACGCGCGGGCCCGGGTGCTTCCGGGTCCGCGCGTTTCTGCGTCAGGGGATGCGGGGGACGACTACCGGCGCCACTTCTGCGCGCTGGAGCCGTTGCACTCCCAGAGCTGCAGCGGCGTGCCGCTGGCGGAGTTGCCGCTCGTCACGTCCACGCACTTGTTGGCCTGGGGGTTCACCAGGTCACCGGCGCCGGAGAGGATGAACTGCTGCGCCGGGTTGCCGGAGCAGGTCACCAGCTGGATGGCCGCGCCGTTGTCGCGCGAGCCCCAGGCCACGTCCATGCACTTGCCGAAGGCGCGCACGGTGCCGTCCGCCATGAAGGTCCACTTCTGCGCGTTGGTGCCGTTGCAGTCCCACAACTGCAGGCGGGTGCCGTCGTTCGTGTTGGAGTTCGGCACGTCGATGCACTTGTTCGCCAGGCCGATGATGGGGCCGCCCGAGCCGCCGCTGCCCGTGGTGGTGAGCGACAGGCCGTACGCGCCCAGGATGGGGTTGAGCGGCTGGAAGAACGTGGTGCCGCCCGTGGAGCAGTTGCCGGAGCCGCCGGACGTCACGCCCTGCGCCTGGTTGCCGGACAGCCACGAGCCACCGGAGTCACCGCCCTCCGCGCACGCGTTCGTCTGGGTGAGGCCGTACACGAGCCCCGCCGAGTAGCTGACGGTGGCGTTCTTCGCCTGGATGACGCCACAGCGCCAGCCGGTGGTGGAGCCCGAGCGACAGATGGACGCGTTGATGCCCGCCTCCTGCGACCCGTACACCAGCACGTTGCCGCCCGCGTAGTTGTTCACCCACGGCTGCGAACCCCAGGAGCCGTTGGTGCGCACCCAGGCGAAGTCGTTGCCGGGCCAGTTGGCCGACACCACCGTGCCCTGGCCCACGCCGTTGAAGCCGCTGGTCCCCGTGCCCGGGCCGCCGCAGTGGCCCGCAGTGACGAAGCCGCCCGCCACCGGGAAGCCGATGGAGCAGCGCGCGTTGCCCGGGTAGTACGCGTCACCGCCGCGCAGGTCGTACAGCGGCTTGAACTCCTCGCGCGAAGGCACCACGCGCACCGCGTCGCTCTTCACGCCCGCCTTCGCCAGGAAGTCCGTGCCGCCCGTCAGCGCGGAGTCCTGCGCCAGCACCACCACGCTGTTGGTGGCGACGTCCACGTACCACGCATGCACGGTGCGGCCCGCGGAAGCGCCGTTGCGGTCCAGCTCCGCCTTCACCTGTTCCAGCGCCGCCTGCGTGTGCTTGACCTTCTGGGCCACCGCGCCCGCGCGCCGCACCAGGGCCGCGTCCGCGTCCGTGGTGACGCCCACCACCAGCTGGCTGCCGTCCGCGTTCATCCACGCGCCGCCAAAGCGCTCACCCAGCTCCGCGCGCAGCGAGCCCTCCACCCGCACCGCCGCCGCTTCCGCCGCCAGCCGACGGCGCGCGCCGTCCGCCGTGAGGCCCAGGTCCCGCTGCATCGCGGAGAGCAGCTCCGGCGACACGCCCTGCGCGATGGCCGCGTCCTGCTGCGACGAAGCCGCCAGCGCCACGGACGGGATGACACCCAGGGTCGCGCCTGCGAACAGCGCCGTCGCGGTGGAGAACAGACCGAAGCTCCGCTTCATCGGGTCCTGCCTTTCGTGCTGCGGGGAGGCGTGAAGGCAAACCCGATTGAGCCCTGGAGGTCAATCAATTCAAGGATTAGTAAAAATCTCTGACATATTTGTGTCATCGAAGAAAGTGCCCCGCAATGAGAATGGCCCGGCGCGCCATGAGGGCGCACCGGGCCAGGGACTTGCTTCGGTCTCAGGGGAAAGTCAGCGCTTCGACGCGTTGCTCCGCACGCGGGCGGGGGCCCGGCGGCGGCGCAGCATGGCGGCGCCCAGCATCAGCAGGGCGGCGGCGAAGGGCAGGGTGCCGGAGGTGCCGGACGCGCTGCAGCCGCCCGCCACGGGCTCACCGAGGGACGAGTCCCCGGGCAGGCCACTGGGGTTGTTGGAGATGGGCGTGGTGGTGCCGGTGGGCGCCTGCCCGCCGATGTTGGGCAGCGTGACGACGGGCGCGTCGGGGGTGGTCGTCACCGGGACTTCCGCCACCGGAGGCGTGGTGGTGGGGTCCTCGCTCGGGATGGTGGTGTCGTCCGGGACGGGCGTGGGC
>NZ_RAWD01000093.1:0-29249 GCF_003612065.1 Corallococcus sp. CA047B | reverse complement strand
TTCCCGTGCTGCGAATCGTTCAGCGGAGGCCCCGTTTGCACTCGAGGGTGATGCGGGTGTCGTCCATCGGCCTCGCGGCAGTGGGTCTCTATTGGATGGTTGCTCGCGGGGTCGGTTGAATTACCCGGCGTGCGTTCCTAGCTTGGGGCTGATGAGGGTGGGGGAGGGACGCTGATGGGCGCGAGGCATACCCGGTTGGCCGCTGCACTGGCCGCCGCTTGGGAGGCGGAAGTGGTGTCGGCCCGCCGCATGACGGGGCTGGCGGAACGCATGAACGACGCGCGCGTGAGGGCGCGGCTGATGGTGCTGGCGGCGTTCTGCCGGGCCCATGCGTCCCGGCTGCTGGCCCGTCTGGCGGCGCTGGGACGGGGGCCGCTGCCGGTGCCGCCGGAGGAGATCGACCTGGATCCGGACACGGTGCTGGAGCTGCGCCGGGAGGGCGCCTTCGCCCGGGCGTCGGCTGCTCGCTATGAGACGACGGCGGAGATGGCGCGCCAGCACGCGGACCTGTCGTCCGCCTGGGTGTGCGAGCTCAACCGCACCGAGGAGCAGGATCGCGCCCGGGAGCTGCTCGCCCTGGCGGAAGGCGCCATGGCGGCCGTGCGGCGGGAATCCCAGGCCGTGGCGGCGCCCGCGGACTCCTGACGCGGCGCGGGCAGAGGCCGGGCACCCCGCAAGGTGTGCTCGGCCGGTGACAGTCCCGGCGTCTTGGGCGTATGAATCCGCCCATGGCGAAGGAGAGCTACAACGACCTCATCTTCCAGCTCGGCGACCTGGCCCGGGACATCCTCCCCGGCAAGCCGAACTGCCCCCGCTCCATGGAACGCGTCTACCGCGCCGAAGAGGTGCTGGAGGCGCGCCGCGAGGAGCTGGCGGTGCTGGAAGCGGAGATGAACGACGAGGATGTCGCGTACCAGGATTACCTCGCGCAGCACGAGGAGGAGTGCGCGGCCGAAAAGGTCATCACCGCGCGCTTCAAGCGGGCCGTGGACGCCGTGGAAGGCAAGGTGAAGGGTCTGCGCAAGACGCTGGACACCCGCCGCGCCGACCTGCGCTACGCCATCGCCGGGCTCAAGAAGATTGAATCAAAGCTCGCGGACCTGGAGATGGACACCCAGGACCCCGTGAAGCTGGACGCCGCTCGGCAGAACCTCAAGAAGAACCGCATCGCGCAGATGCGCCTGGCGCGCGAGGTGGAGGACTGGGAGGCCCAGCTGGCCACCGCCCTCACCCCCACGCCCGGGCAGCCCGGCGCGGCCGGCATCCTGGCCCACAAGCGGCTGATCGAGCTGGAGGACGCCGCCGCCGAGCAGAAGCGCACCCATGACGAGCGGATGGCGGAGCTGGATCAGGCCATCGCCGCCAAGGAGGAGGAGACGAAGGGCGCGGAAGATTATCTGGATCAGGCGTTGTTCCTGCTGGGCGAAGAGGTGTATGCCCAGCGCATCGGGGAGGCACAGCTCGCCTCCTTCTACCCCCGGCTGGATCGCGCGCAGTAGGGGGTTGCACACGCCCTTGGTGCTTGACGTGGGGAGTGTGTTTGCTATCTTGCGCCGCTTCCTGGCGGCCGCGGGCACGCGTGTAGGCCAGTTCATTGAATTCATTGGGCTTTCGGCGCCACGGGCGCTCGCTGTGAGGACGACGTGAAGGGTCTGATTGGCAAGAAGATCGGCATGACCCAGGTGTTCAACGACGAGGGCAACCTCGTTCCGGTGACGGTCATCGACGTCAACACCTGTCTGGTTGTCGGCAAGCGCACCCCGGAGAAGGATCAGTACTCCGCGGTGACCGTGGGCTTCGGCGAGATCCGCGAGAAGCTCCTGAACAAGCCGCAGCTCGGCTTCTTCAAGAAGGCCAGCGCCACCCCGCGCCGGCACCTGCGTGAGTTCCGCGTCACGGCCGAGGAGGCCGCCGCGTTCAACGTGGGCGACGCCGTCAAGGCGGACATGTTCGCCAAGGGCGAGCTGGTGGACGTCACGGGCGTCACCAAGGGCCGCGGCTTCTCCGGCGTCATGCGCCGTTGGAGCTTCAAGGGTTCGCAGACGAAGACGCACGGTACGCACGAGTATCAGCGTCACCCGGGCGCCATCGGTCAGCGTAAGACGCCCGGCCGTACCTACCCGAACAAGAAGATGCCGGGTCACTACGGCGTCGAGCGCAACACCACCCAGAACCTGACGGTGGTGGACGTGGACGTGGAGAAGGGCCTCGTGCTCGTCAAGGGCGCGGTCTCCGGCCACAACGACAGCATTGTGATCGTGCGCCCCAGCATCAAGGTGGCGATGCGCGCCGCGCACAAGGCCGCGCGCTAGTCTCAAATCGCTGCTGACGCACGGGCGCGCTCCACACCGCGCGCCCCCTTCGACGCCCCGCTTCCGGCACCTTCGGGTTCCGGGCGGGGCGTTCGTCGTTTCCGGCGCCAGACCCGCCAGGCTCGCCAGGCTCGGGTGACGCGCGTTGAAACGTTGAGTGCTGGTCGCCCTGGGGACAAAGGGCGAAAACTTTACCGACTGTCGCTGGGTTCCGCTTGCGGTGAGGGGGCGCCGTGCTCACATGGCTGTCCCACGCCGGAGCCTCGCCGTCGAAGCAGACGGGCGCAGGGCTGCCGGCCCACCCAACGGCCCACCCCCGGGCCGGGCAGGAGATATGAACGCACGCACGCTTCGCGTCTTCGCAGCGCTGTGCATCTCGCTGACGGCGCTCGGCGCCGCCGCACAGGAAGACGGCGTCCTGGAGTCCGCGGTCGTCCGCAACCGGCTCTACAAGCCCGCGGGCCATCCGGAGCTGTCGCTGTCCGTGGGCCTGCCGGTGCAGACGTACCTGACGGCGCACTACTTCTTCGACGTCGGCCTTGCCTACAACCTCTTCGACACGTTCGCGGTGGAAGCGCGGGCGGGCTTCGCGGCCAGCCGCCACACGGGCCTGGCGCGCTCCATCTCCGAGTCCTTCCTGGACCGCGAGGACAAGCGCGTCACGGACGAGCTGGAGGACCTGTGGCGGATGAACCTGCACGGCGTCATCGGCGCGCGGTGGGCCCCCATCTACGGAAAGATTTCGCTCGTCGCGGACATCCCGGTGCACTTCCAGACCTACCTCTGGGTGGGCGGCGGGCTGGGCAACCTGAAGCGCGAGTCGGTCATCCAGTGCACCCAGGTGGTGGACCGGGCCGCGGGCGTCTGTGACAACCGCACGGCGGTGGATGATCGCGGCTCCGCCACGGAGAACTACTGGGTGAAGGAGACGCGCGTGGCGCCGGTGGTGTCCGCCGCGCTGGGCTTCCGCTTCTTCATCAAGGAGCAGCACGGCATCCGGCTGGAGCTGCGCGACTGGATCTTCAAGGACAGCTACCGCGTGAACCTGCTGCGCGACGACTGGGAGGCCGGCAATCCCACCGGCGAACCCGCCGGCAGCCCGGGCCTCACGCACCTGGTGCAGTTCGACCTCGGCTACACCTACTCGTTCTGACCCTTCCTATGCGACCCTTCCGCTCCATCGCGCTCCTCGTCGCCGCGGTGCCCGCCCTCGCGTTCGCGCAGGGTGCCGCCCCGGCGCAGCCGCCGGGCTCTCCGGGCCCGGAGACGACCGCTCCCGCTTCCACCTCGCCCGGTGAACCGCCCGAGCGCTCGCGCACCCAGCGCGACGCGCCCGCGGTGCCCCAGGCAGCCCCGGAGACCCCGGCCGCGCCTCCCGCGTCCCGCTCCGGAGCCGCGTCCGATGAGGACGACGCCGCGAGCGACACGACGGCCCCGGCCCCTGCACCCGCGGGCCCCACGTCCGGCATCGCGCCGGCGGACGCCCCGGTGCTGGAGTCTCCGGAGTCGGGTGAAGCCCCGCGCACCACGGACGCGCAGCAGCAGCGGCTGGTGAACGGCGCGCCGCTCTACAACCCGAACGTGAACGTCCACATCGTCCAGAAGAAGCGCTTCGCGGACGAGGGCAAGCACGAACTGGTGCTGTACCCCGGCGTCGTCCAGGTGAACGGCAAGTTCACCAACCACGTGGGCACCGCGCTGCACTACGTCTACCACCTGCAGGAGAACTTCGCGCTCCAACTGGGCGGCCAGTACAACTGGTACTCCGACGAGAGCGACTTCAACCTGGAGCTCATCGACAAGGTGCGCGAGCAGGCCCAGGCGGCTTCCTCGCTGCTGCTCCAGTGGGGCGCGCACGCGGGCGTGGAAGTCACACCGCTCTACGGCAAGTTCGCCTTCTTCAACAACTCGCTGGCGCAGTTCAGCCTGGTGCTGTCCGGCGGCGCGGGCGTGGGCAAGACGCGCCACCTCATCCGCCCCAAGGTGGCCAACGAGGTGGACGGCCAGACGTACCAGGTGCCCGCGCGCTTCGGCGACACCGGCAACAAGTTCCTGGGTGAGGTGGGCGGCGGCTTCCGCGTGCAGTTCGGCGAGTCCTACGCCATCCGCCTGGAGGTGCGCGACCTCATCTACACCGCCCGCGTGGACAAGGTGGACGGCTGCAATCTGGGGGACTTCGAGGCGCTGGAGGCCGCCCGGGCCGCGAACCAGCCCTTCGACGGCCTGTCGCTGAGCGGCAGTTGCAAGGTCGCCAAGTTCGACGGCGTGGATCCGGAGACGAAGAAGAACTACCGCGAGGACATCATCCTCGGCCGCGACCTGGTGGCCGAACCCTCGTCGGACGTCCTCAACAACGTCAGCTTCTACGCTGGCTTCTCGATGCTCTTCTAACCATGTCCCGACTGCTCCGACTCCTCGTCGTTATCGGGCCCCTCGTCGTGCCGGCCGCGGCCTTCGCCCAGCAGGACGTGGGCGCCTACAACCGCGCGCTGTCCGCCTTCAACGCCGGCCAGTTCGACACCGCCGCCCCCCTCTTCGCGCAGCTCGCTGAAGGGGAGGACGCGGACCTCAAGGGCAAGGCCGAGTACTACCTGGCGCAGACCTTCGCGAAGAAGGACCTGCCCGTCGCGGCCTTCATCTCCTACGCCGCCATCGTCAACGCCGGCCCCAAGCACCCCTCGTACCTCAAGGCCATCGAGGGGCTGGTGGACATGCAGCAGCGGCTGGACGAACAGAACCTCATCCCCAGCATCCTGAACCAGGCCTACTCCGACGAGGTGCGCGACCAGTGGGTCACGCTGCCCAAGGAAGTGCTGGCGCGGATCAACTACCTGGTGGGCACCGCCAGCCAGCGCCGGATGCGCTTCGAGGAGGCCCGCGCGCTGCTGGAGGCCGTGCCCGCCGACAGCCGCGTCTACGCGAAGGCCCGCTACCTCTTGGGCACGGTGCTCGCGGATCCGCGCTTCCCGGGCCGCCCTGGGGAAGGGGAGACGCTGGACAAGGAGGCCATCGCGGCGTTCCAGACGGTGCTCTCCACGAAGGAGCCGCAGGTGGAGCTGCCGGAGACGCGCGAGCTGGCGCTCCTGGCCCTGGGCCGCGTGCACTACCGCCGGGGCGAGTATGCCGACGCGGTGAAGGCCTACGAGGGCGTGCCCCGCTACGCGCGCTTCTGGGATCAGGCCCTGTTCGAGAACGGCTTCGCCCGCTTCCAGAACGAGGACTTCGGCGGCGCGCTGGGCAGCCTCCAGGCCCTGCACGCCCCCCAGTTCGAGGGCGCGTTCCAGCCCGAGTCGTGGATCCTCAAGTCCACCGTCTATTACTACTCGTGCCTCTACGACGAGGTGAAGACGACGCTCGCGGCGTTCGACGAGCGCTATGGCCCCATGGCGAAGCAGCTGGAGCCGTTCACCGGCGAGGCGCTGCAGCCCGTGCAGGCCTTCAACCTGGTCGCCGCGGAGAACCGCCGGCTGCCCCGCGCGGTGTACCTGTGGATCCGCAACAACGAGCGCATCCGTGAAGTGATGCGGACCCTCACCCGCGTGGACGCGGAGAAGCGCGCCATCGTGGACGGACCCTGGCGGGGCACCCCGCTGGCGGCGCAGACGGTGGCGTCGCTGGAGGAGATCCGCGGCACGCTGCTCCAGGTGGGCGGCACGCTGGCGAAGAACCGCATCCAGGAGGCCGCGGACAACCTCCGCACCTTCTCCGACCAGGCGGAGATCATCCGCGTCCAGACGGCGCTCGACGAGAAGGACCTCTTCTCCGCCGGCGTGGACCAGAAGACCCTCCTGACGCGCCAGACGCTCTACCGTCCGAAGATGCCGGGCGCGTCGTGGAACTACTGGCGCTTCCAGGGCGAGTTCTGGATCGACGAGATCGGCTACTACCAGTACACGCTGAAGCGGGGCTGTCCCGCACGCCAGGAGAAGTAGGCGCGAAGGAGTACCCGGGCGTACCCGGCTGCCTGGCAAGCGCGTCAAGAGAGGCCCCTCACCGCGACCCTGTGTCGTGGGGAGCGGGCCTCTTGCACGTTGTTGAGTCCTGGAAGTTCGCTCGGGGTGATCGCGTACGCCGGGGCACAAGGCACGTTCCGGGCCACTTCCCAACCTGGGTACCCGCGTCTACTTTCCGTCGTCCCTCCCGGTTGGGCAGAATTTTGCCCACGTTGGCGAGGCGCGGTTCTCCAGGAGCTCGCATGAAGGTGTTTCTTCGGTTCGGTGCACTGGCGGTGGGCGTCGCGCTCGCGGCCGGTGGGGTGGGGGAGGCGGAGGCGGCGGAGCCGACGGCACCGGCGCGGAAGGTGGCGACGAAGAAGTCCTCTTCGGCGGCGAAGGCCGCGAGCAAGAAGGGCGACGCCACCGCCAAGAAGGAGGATGCGAAGAAGGGGGCCGACGCCAAGAAGGCGGAGCTTCCCCCCGGCGTGGCGCCCCAGGACATGCGCAAGGGCCCGGCGCGGGTGAAGCCCGCTTCGGCCAAGTTCGCGGACGTGCCTCGCATCGCGGACTCCAAGAAGGACGCGATGGCGGACAAGAAGCGCGACGAGGCCATTGAAGGCTTCAAGCGCCTCATCCCCAAGCTCCAGGAGACCTCCACCCAGAAGGCGGAGATGCAGTACCGCCTGTCGGAGCTCTACTGGGAGAAGTCCAAGTACCTCTACCAGTTGGAGATGGAGAAGTTCCTCGCGGCGGAGAAGGCCTACGACGCGGCGGTGGCGCGCGGCGAGAAGGTCACCGCGCCGGAGCAGGACCACACCGGTTCGGAGCGCTACCGCGCCGACACGATGCGCATCTACGAGGACATCCTTCGCGAGTACCCGGAGTACCCGGCCCGCGACGAGGTGCTCTTCTCCCTGGGCTACAACCTCTACGAGCTCAACCGCCGCGAGGACGCGGTGGCGCGCTACGAGGAGCTGATCCGCGACTTCCCCAAGTCGCAGTTCGTCCCGGACGCGTACATCCAACTGGGCAACCACTACTTCGAGAACAACAAGCTCGCGCCCGCGAAGGTGAACTACGAGAAGGCGCGCGACTCCGGCGTTCCGAAGATCTACGCCTACGCGACCTACAAGCTGTCCTGGTGTGACTTCAACGCGGGCGACCTGGACGCGGGCCTCAAGAAGCTCCACGAAGTGGTGGACTACGCGGGCCAGCGCGGCGAGGAGCTGGGCGACCTGCGCACGGAAGCGCTCAACGACCTGACCGTCTTCTACGTTCAGCTGGATCAGCCCAAGGAGGCGCTCGCCTACTTCAAGGAGAAGGCGCCGCCGAAGCGCCAGGGCCGGCTGCTCGCGAAGACGGCCGCGGGTCTGGTGGACGCAGGCCATTTCGACAGCGCCATCCTGGTGTACCGCACCCTCATCGACGATGCGCCCATGGGCGTGAACGCGCCGGAGTACCAGCAGGCGGTGGTGCGCGCGTATGAGGGCCTGCGTCAGCGCCAGCAGGTCCGCAAGGAGATGAAGCGGATGGTGGACCTCTACCGCCCGGGCGGCGAGTGGTGGACCACCAATGCGGGCAACGCGGGCGTGCTGCGCAATGCCTTCAGCGTCACCGAAGAGGCGATGCGCGTGATGGTGACCGAGTACCACCAGGAGGCGCAGAAGACGCGCCAGGTGGAGACCTACCGGCTCGCGCGCGACA
Organism: Corallococcus sp. CA047B; assembly: GCF_003612065.1. Classification (NCBI taxonomy): domain Bacteria; kingdom Pseudomonadati; phylum Myxococcota; class Myxococcia; order Myxococcales; family Myxococcaceae; genus Corallococcus; species Corallococcus sp. CA047B. The sequence goes on along the minus strand of NZ_RAWD01000093.1, from coordinate 21,298 downwards.
TCTACAAGCAGTACGTGGAGGCGTTCGCGTCCAGCGAGAACCCGGAGTTCGTCGCGGACTCGGCCTTCAACATCCGCTTCTTCTACGCGGAGATCCTCTGGGCCCTGGAGGAGTGGCAGGCCGCCGCGGGCGAGTACGACGCCGTCGTGGCCTTCAAGATTCCGGACCGCGACTCCGCGCGCGAGGTCTCCAACGAGGCCTACCGCAAGAGCGCGTCGTACAACGCGGTGCTCGCGTACGACAAGCTCGTCAAGATTGAGCGCGGCCAGCTCTCCAAGAGCGACCTGAAGGACGGCCAGAAGGTCGACGAGAAGAAGGACAAGGGCGACGTCGCCAAGCAGAAGCTCGTCAAGCGCGACGCGAAGGAGCAGGCGGAGCAGCCGCTCACGAAGTTCGAGGACCGGCTGGTCGCTGCGTGCGACACGTACAACAGCCTGTACCCGGGCAACCAGGATGAGATCGACCTGCGCTACCAGGCCGCCGTCATCCTCTACGACCGCGCGCACTTCGTGGACGCGGCCCGCCGCTTCGGGGAGATCATCGAGAAGTTCCCGGAGGAGCGCCGCTCGCGTGACGCCGCCGACCTGACCATGTACGTGCTGGAGAGCCGCGAGGAGTGGCTCGAGCTCAACACGCTGTCGCGCAAGTTCCTGGGCAACAAGAAGCTGTCCAAGCCCGGCTCCGACTTCGCCGGCCGCGTGGCCCGTGTCGTGGAGGGCAGCCAGTACAAGTACGTGGACGAGGTCGTCTACAAGAAGGAGAAGAACCCGGCGAAGGCCGCCGAGCAGTTCCTCACCTTCGTGACGGAGTTCCCCAAGTCGGAGAACGCGGACCGCGCGCTCACCTACGCCATGGTCATCGCGCAGGAGGCGGGCGAGGTCGACAAGGGCATCACCGCCGGCGAGCGCGTCCTCAAGGAGTACCCGAACAGCCCCTTCGAGCTGAAGACCCGCTACACGCTGTCGGGCCTCTACGAGAAGGTGGCCGAGTTCAAGAAGGCCGCCGCCATGTCGGAGTCCTTCGTGTCCGCGTACGACGCGGCGATGAAGGCCCGCGAGGCGAAGAAGGACACCAAGAAGGCCAAGGGCAGCTCGGTGGCGAAGAAGGACGACGTCCCGGGCGCGGTCGAGGACGCGGACTCCAAGCGCGAGCAGAGGGACGCCGAGCGCAAGGCGCAGGTGGACGAGGCGGGCGCGTGGGTGGCGGATGCCCTCTTCAACGCGGGCGTCTGGTACGACGGCCTGGGCGAGTCCCAGAAGGCCGTCACCGCGTGGAACAGCTACCTGACGCGCTTCAAGGACCGCAAGGACGTGCCCCAGGTGGCGTTCTCCATCGGGCTTGTCTGGGAGAAGGAGAAGAAGTGGGGCGATGCGGCCCGTGCCTTCAGCGCCTTCGTGGACACCTACGGCCGGGACTCGCGCACCGTCGCGGGCCAGCCGTACCTCGCCCGCTACCATGAGCTGCTGGCGTACCAGAAGATGAAGGACATCCGCGGCCAGGAGAAGGCGCAGGACGAGCTGGTGCGCGGCTGGAACAAGCTGGCGGAGGGCGTGCGCAAGGACCCCGCGGTGCTCAACGCTTACGGCCACGCGCGCTTCCTGGCGCTGGAGCCCACGTGGAAGCGCTTCTCGGACATCAAGTTCACGCGCGTCTCCACCATCCGCCGCGACCTGACGGCGAAGCAGAAAGAGATGCAGAAGGTGGAGAAGGAGTACGCGGCGGTGCTCGCCACGGGCTCCGGCGAGTGGGGCATCGCGGCGCTGACCCGCATCGGCCTTGCGTACGCGGACTTCGCGCGCAACATCATGGACTCGCCGGATCCGTCCGGCCTGGATGATGATCAGCTGAGCATGTACCGGGGCGAGCTGGAGACGCTGGCGCTGCCCCTGGAGGACAAGGCCAGCGAGGCGCTGGAGAAGGGCCTCCAGAAGGCCTACGAGCTGGGCATCTACAGCGAGTGGACGCTGGCCGCGCAGGACCAGGTGAACCGCTTCCGTCCGGGTGCCTACGCCCAGGTGAAGCCGGTGACGTACCGGGGCAGCAGTGATTCGCGCATCGCCGCCGGCGTGCTGAAGGACCTCAACGGCCCCATCAGCGCCTCCGCGGAGCCGAAGCCCCAGCCGCCTCCCGCGCCGGAAGGCACGCAGCCGGAAGTGCAGAAGCCGTCCTCCGCGCCGGAAGCCCAGGAGGGCTCGACGTCCGAGCCCACCGCGCTGCTCGAGGGGGTCCAGCCGTGAAGACGACGAACAGCATCGACATCAGCAGCCAGTTCGAGGGGATGGGGACGCAGCGGATGAACGGGTTTCGCACCAAGCGGATGTTCCTGGCGGGGGCCTTCGCCTTCGCCTTCACCACGGCGTGCGCCACGGGCCCCCGGCCCACGCACGTCGCGATGAACGCGGTGGAGAAGCCCGCCGCCATCGTTCCCACCACGCACGCGCCCGAAGTGGCGCAGAAGGGCAGCGTGGACAACCTGTTCGCGGAGGCCTTCAAGGCCTACGAGGCCGGGAACCTGGACGCCGCGCGCAAGGGCTTCGAGCAGGTCGTGGCCAAGGAGCCCAAGACGCTCAACGCGCAGTTCAACCTGGGCGTCATCGCGGAGAAGCAGAACCGTCCGGCGGATGCTCGCGCCGCCTACGAGAAGGTCCTCTTCCTGGATCCGGCCCACACGCCGTCCGTGATGAACCTGGGCCTGATGCACCGGCACGAGGGTCAGCTGGACGAAGCCATCGCGCTGTACTCCAAGGCGCTCCAGACGCCGGGCCACGAACACGACGAGCCCGTGCTCAACGGGTTGGCCGCGACGTACCGGCTGGCGGGCAAGCTGGACGAGGCGGAGGCCACCGGCCGGCGCGTACTCGCGCGCAGCAAGGACAACCCGGAGGCGTACAAGACGCTGGCGCTGGTGGCGTACGACCGGGGCCAGTACCGCCTGGCGGAGCTGCTGGTCATCAACGCGCGCAAGGTGGCGGAGAAGGACCCCGCCATCTCCAACACGCTGGGGATGATCTACCTCAAGATGGAGGACCGTCCGCGCGCCCTGGCCCAGTTCCAGAAGGCCGTGTCGCTGGATGACAACTTCGCCGCCGCGCACCTGAACCTGGGCGCGCTGGCGCTCTCCTACCGGGACTACGCCGGGGCGGAGCGCTCCTTCACCAAGGCCCTGTCGCTGGAGCCGGAGGGCGTGGAAGGCCAGCTGTACCTGGCGTATGCGCTGGACGGTCAGAAGGGCCTCGACCCCAAGAAGGGCGTGGCCGCGGGCGAGGCGTTCGAGAAGGTGCTCGCGCGGCGCTCCGAACAGCCGGAGGCCGTGTGCGGCGCGGGCTGGGCATACGCGGCGGACCGCTCCGGCTTCGAGAAGGCCATCGCGTTCCTGGACCGCTGCAAGGAGCTGGGCGCCACGTCCGCGCAGGACAAGCAGCTCATCACCGCCAAGGTGCAGGGCCTGCAGACCATGCTCAAGAACCCGCCGGCCCCGCCGCCCGCCGCCACGGCGGAAGGGGAGGCCGAGCCCAAGAAGGACGGCGCGGCCGCCATCGGGGGCGCGGGTTCGTCCTCGTCCTCATCCATGATGAACCAGCTGCCCCAGGACACCTCCGCGCCCGACCAGGCTCCAGCGGCCGAAGGCGCGACCGAGGCGGCCCCGGAGCAGGCGGTGGACGGTCAAGCCGTCCCCGAGTCGCAGGCGGCCCCCGTGCCCGCCCCGACGCCCTGAAGAAAGAACAGTCGCCCGGGCTGGAAGAACGAGAACTTTCTTCCCTTCTCCAGCCCCCCAGGTGCAAGCGGCCGGGCGACTCCCTTAGAATCCAGGGACTTGGAGTTGGTGCGAGCCCTGCAATGGAAGCCAAGAAGCTGGGCTACCGGAGACTGCACATGAAGCGACTGCTGGCATCGGTGGTGATGGTGGGGGTGCTGGGGGCAGCGGCACCCGCCCTGGCGCAGAACAGCGGCGGAGACTCCGTGAAGGTCATCCAGGAGGAGGACCGCACGGTGTACCGCAAGAAGACGGTGATCGATTTCACGGATGTGGCGGTGGAGGGCGAGCTCACCAAGCCGGAAGGCTCCTACGTCCTCAATCGCAAGAAGACGGACTTCCAAAGCCTCATCAAGGTCCGGGAGAACTTCGACCCGGAGTTGCAGAAGTCGGCGGACAATCTTTAGACAGGCTCTCAGGCGGCGTTGAACGTTTTCGGGACGGGAAGGGAAGAAGGAAGAACTTCATGGCGGCGGCGAGAAAAAACGGTTTGACGCTTCGGATTACGACTCCCGACGGCTCCATCCAGGAGACCGTGTCGGAGGCGGAGAGTGTCATCGTGGGGTCGGGCGCCCAGGCGGCGGTGAAGATTCAGGATCCGCGGGTCTCCAATCTCCATGTGATGCTGAAGGTGGACCACGATGGCTCGGTGACGGCCATCGACCTGGGCAGTGAAGGCGGCACCCAGGTCTCAGGGCACAAGCTCGTCATTCCCACGGCGCTCAAGCCGGGTGACGTGTTGACGGTGGGGACCTCGCGGGTGGAGGTGCTCTTCGGTGACACGCCCCGGCAGGCGGCTCCGGCGGGCGCGGCGGTGGCGATGCCCGGGGCGTTCCATCAGCTCCCCCCTCGGGGGCCGGCACAGCAGGCTCCGGCAGCTCCTCCGGTCCGGCGTGAGGTCGCGCCGCCCAGGGCTCCGGTGCAGGCGGCGGCGCCCTCCAACCTCGTGGGCACGGTGAGCACGCCGCGTTCCTCGACGGCGGGGGGGATGCAGGTCTCCACGACGAACCACGCGGCGCCCACGCCCGTGTTCGTCCCTTCGGCGCCTCCGGGGATGGTGCGCAAGCCCACGCCCCCGGCCATCGCGGCGGCGACGAAGCCGCAGCTGGCGGCGCACCTGCAGGACCCCCTCCCCCTGGACGCGCAGCCGACGCCCGAGGCGAAGGTGCTCCAGGTGGCGATGCTCTGGGGCGACCAGATGCTGGAGGTCCAGCACTTCAAGGACGGCGCTCCGGTCACCATCGGCGAGGGCAAGAAGAACGCCTTCCACGTGTTCGTGCCGCAGGTGGGAAATCGCCACGTGCTCGCGGTGAGCAAGGGCGACAAGCTGGAGCTGAAGGCTCCGGCGGGCTCCGGCGTGTTCGTCACCAACAAGGGTGACGTGCGCACGAAGGACGCGCTGCGCGCGGCGGGCCAGCTCAACTCCGCCTCCGCGGATCAGGAGCAGGTGTTCACGCTGGGCCTGCACGACCGCGCGGAGGTGTCGCTGGGCACCGTGGCGTTCGTGATGCGCTACGTGAAGCCGTCTCCGGCCATCCTGGCCACCTCGCTGTCCGACCGCGACTTCGGCTTCTTCAAGATCGCCGCCATCTGCATCCTGGCGTCGGCCGCGTTCGTCACCGCGATGGTGCTCACGCCGCACTCCGAAACGCGCTCCGCGGACGACGTCTTCGAGTCCCAGCAGAGCGTGGCCAAGTTCCTCATCGCCCCGGAGAAGAAGGTGGAGGCGAAGAAGCTCCAGCTCTCCGGCGTGGAAGAGGGCGCCAAGGCCAAGGACGAAGAGGGCAAGTTCGGCAAGCAGGAGGCGAAGCAGGAGGAGGCGGCGCCTTCGAAGCCGGGCACCAACGTCGTGGACAAGAGCAAGAAGGAGAAGGACCGCCAGGTGGTGGGCAAGGTCGGCCTGCTGGGTGCGCTCAAGGGCATGAAGGGTGGCGCGTCGGATGTGTTCGGTCCGGGCGGCATCGGCACCGGCATCAACAACTCGCTGGGCGGCCTCAAGGGCGGCGCGGCCATGGGTGACGCGCACGGCGTGGGCGGCCTGGGTTCGCGTGGCACCGGCAACGGCGGCGGCGGCACGGCGCTGGGCATCGGCGGTCTGGGGACGCAGGGCAATGGACGCGGCGTGGGCGGCTCGGGCGGCATCGACCTGGGTGGCCGTGGCAAGTCCGTGACCAAGGTGATTCCCGGCAAGACGACGGTGGTGGGCGGCCTGGACAAGGACGTCATCGCCAAGGTCATCCGGCGGCACCAGAACGAGATCAAGTACTGCTACGAGTCGGAGCTGAACAAGAACCCGGCGCTCGCGGGCAAGGTCGCGGTGGCCTTCACCATCGACCCGGCCGGCGCGGTGGCGGACGCCAACGTGGCGGAGACGACGCTGGGCAGCAGCCCCGCGGAGAACTGCATGATCTCCCGCATCCGTCGCTGGAAGTTCCCGGAGCCCAAGGGCGGCGGCGTGGTGTCCGTGACGTACCCCTGGCTGTTCTCGCCCTCCGGCGCGGACGGTGAGGGGTAGCACGCAGGCCCCGACGTCTGGCGGTCCGTAGACTGGAAGACCAAATGGCGTGGACGAAACGGTCCACGCCATTTTCGTTTTTCCCCGCTGCCGTTTCGTGCGCGGCATCACTAGTGTCCGTGCGCCGCTCCCAAGAGTGTGAGTGGCGCGAGAGGACCACCGTGACGGGAGGAGTCGTGAGGAAGTCGCTGCTGTTCGCCGCGCTCGCGCTGGCGACGCCGGCCCTGGGGGCCACCCCACCGGAAGGCGTGCCGTTCGAGCCGCGCCGGGGTTTCTTCACCGAGACCGACGTCGGGGTGTTCTTCACCGTGGGCGGTGAGAACAACTACTCCAACGCGCAGTCGTACCTGCAGCTGGGCATCGGCTACGACCTGACGGAGCGGCTGTCGCTGGGGGCGCACTTCGCGCTGGGGTCCTCCGCGCAGAACTGCTTCGCGGGCTACCTGCCGCAGTCCAACGTGTGCGCCCTGTCGGACAACTTCACCGTGGCCTTTGGTGACCTCACGGCCGCCTACCACGTGAGGCTGGCCAACCGCTTCTACCTGACGCCCAAGGTGGCGGCGGGCTACACGCGGTTGGATCCGACGCCGGTGGATCCGGACGAGGGTGACCCGGGCCGCTCCGTCAACGCCTTCAACGCGGGCCTGGGCGTGGGCGTGGAGTACGCCACGTCCTTCGACCACTTCTCGGTGGGCGCGGACCTGCTCGGGCGCTACATCATCGGGCCCAACATCATGACCTTCGCGGTGTTCCCCCGGGTGAAGTACACGTTCTGACGCCCGCGACTACGGGCTGCGCCGGGCCGGGGGGACGGGGCCGGGCGCGCGCCGGGCGTACTCGGCGGGCGGACAGCCCACGACGCGCCGGAAGTCGCGGATGAAGTGCGCCTGATCGAAGTACCCCAGCGCCAGCGCCAGCGTCGTCAGCTCCGGTGGGGGGACCTCCTTCAGGCGCTCGGCGGCCTCGTGCAGCCGGTAGCGCTGGATGACCCACTTGGGGCTCACGCCCACGTAGCGGCTGAACAGCCGCTGCACGGTGCGCAGGCCCGGGCCTCCGGGCGTCAGCAGGTCCTCCACCTTCGTCACCGCGCGGTCCTCCAGGATGCGCGTGACGAGCCCCTGCACCAGCGCCACGTTCGGATCCGCCGACGGCAGCCGCGCGCGCAGGAACGCCTCCGCCAGGTGGATGCGCTCCGCGTCCGCGTCTCGGGTGACGTCGGTGGCGAGGATGGCCGCCTCCAACGTGAGCGCCTCCGGGCCCAGCAAAGGGGCCGGGGCCACGGTGCGCTCCGTGAGCGTGGACACCGGCGTCTTCACGAAGGGGAAGAAGCCGCCCGGCCGGAACTTGATGCCGAACACGCCGCCCAGTCCCTCCAGGAGGAGGGAGAAGCGTCCGGAGTGCACGCCGCCGATGCGCGAGGTGCCGTCCTGGAAGGTCCAGTGCACGGATGGGTGGGGGAGGTTCTGCTGGAGGAAGGGCGGCTGTTCGCGCAGGTCCCAGCGCACGGCCCAGAAGTGTTCGACCCAGGGGCGCAGGTCCTCCGCGGGCAGGACGCGCGCGTGCGCGAAGTGCCGCGCGTCCGGCCGGGGGTACAGCAGGCCACGGGCAGGGCCCGCGCTCGATGCCACCATGGTCCATGCCTCCCGGGGTTCGGGCTGTCGCGTTTCTACAATCACACCTGGGAGGTGGATGGTATCGGGTCCGTTCTTCCTGGCGCACGTCGTGCCGGGAGCGCACCTGGAGACCCCCACATGGGCACCCCCGCGAAGATCCGTTTCTCGATGGCGAACTGGAAGGAGACCGCCTTCGGCGAGCAGGAGGGGGGACTGAAGCTGTCGCAGGTGATGTGCACCCGGGGCTTCCAGGGCGACTTCGAAGGGGAGGGTGCGCTGGCGTACCTGCTGGACTACCGGGCTGACCAGACGTGCCACTTCATGGGCCTGGAGCGCGTGACGGGCACGCTGCTGGGGAAGAAGGGCTCCTTCGTGCTGAAGCACTCCGGCGTCTACGCGGCCGACACGGCGACGTCGGACTGGGAGGTGGTGGCGGGCTCGGGCACCGGGGAGCTGCGCGGCCTGCGGGGCCAGGGCGGCTTCGTCGCGAAGCACGGTGAGGACGTGCACGACATGGTGCTGGACCACCACTTCGATTGAAGCCGGACACCGGCCGGGACCCGGGGCCGGATTCAGTCCATCGCCAAGAGTGCGCACCGTGGGCTGGTCCCCTCGCTTGACCCTCCCGGGTGTGCCCCATGGCCTCCGTCGTCCGTTCCCGCGCTGCCGCGCTGGTGCTGGTGGTGTCGTTGCTGTCGGTGCCGGCCTTCGCGGAGGGCATCACCTCCATCCCCTTCGGGGACTCGTGTTGGGGCACCGGGACGGACGCGGATGGCGACGGGCTGAGCGACGACTGCGAATACCAGGTGGCGTCCGCGTTCATGCCGACGCTGTGGCTCGCGCGCGACGAGCGGGGCGCGGGGCGCCGGCCGTACTTCGCGGTGAAGTCGCAGTCCTTCGCGCTGCGCACGCTGCGCATCTTCTACCTGGCCGCCTTCTACGAGGACCACGGCGTCCTGGGTGGCGTCGTGGACGCGCACGACGGCGACACCGAGTTCCAGGTGCTGGAGGTGCACTACTCCGACGGCCGCTGGCTGCTGGACTGGGCCTTCCTCTCCGCGCACCTGGAGACGGTGTGCGAGTCCTCCGCCTGGTACGGCTGGGCGCAGCTCGACTACGTGGCGGAGTCGCGGGGCGCGCCGCGCATCTACGCCGCCCAGGACAAGCACGGCACCTACAACTCCCTGTCCACGTGCGACCGGGGCGGCTGCTACGTGGATGGCTGTTCGCAGGGCACGTCGGAGCTGTTGGATCCGGACAACCGGCTCGTGTCGCGCAACGTGGGCTCCACGGGCGCGCCGTTGATCAACGCCGTCACCTTCCGGGGACAGACGGAGCGGCTGCTGGACGACGTGGAGTTCAAGGGCTGGGACAACCGGTGGTATCGGCCCAACGCCACGCCCTACCGCGCCCGGTTGATCCGCTTCGGCTTCTAGCGCGCCATGCGTTCCCCTCTCTCTTCGAAGTCGTCGGGCCTCCGCCGTAGGACCCGCATGGTGCTCGCGGCCGGCGGCGTGCTCGCCGGGAGCCTGCTGCTCGCGGGGCTGGAGGCCACCCGGACGGACAACGCCGGACCGGAGTCACCCGTCCGCCCTGATGCCCTTGTTCCACCGGAGCGCGCCGTGTCCGGGCTGGAAACCCCCGCCCTCGCGGCCCGTCCGCCCCCGGTCGGCGAAGGGGGCACGCCGGAGGACGCCCGGCTCGCCAGCGCGCTGGGCGAAATCTGGGAGCCCCTGGCCTCCACGGCCTTCATCGAACAGTTGGACACGGACCGCCCGTGGGCCTGCGCGGGCGGCGCCGTCAGCGTCGTCGCGAAGGTGGGAGGCCCGCGCGAGCCCGACCTGGTGGAGCGCTGGGTGTGGCCCACGCCGGAGGGCCGCGCCGGGCTCCAGCCGGGTTCGGGGTTGGACTGGCGCGCGCCCGCGGTGCCGGGACGCTACCCGGTGCGCTTCCAGCTCTGCCGCGACCTGGGAGGCCGCCGCGTCGGCGTGGTGGCGGAGCGCACGGTGCTGCTGGAGGTCCGGGACTGCGAGGCCGAAGCGGAGTCCCCGCTGCGGCTCGGGTCGCGACAGGACGGCCCGGCCACCTTCACCTTCGAGGTCCAGGGCCTGGAGGAAGCCGGGCCTGTCCGCGCGTACACCTGGGACCTGGGGGATGGCACCACGGAGGAGACGGAAGGGCCCATCCTCGAACACACCTACGCGGTGGAGTCCGCGGACGGCGCCGTCCCCCGGCGCTTCACGGTGCGGGTGCGGGCGCAGATGGAGTCCGGCGCGCCACGCTCCATCACCACCTTCGTGGGCGTGCGTCCGCTGGCGCTTCCGGAAGCGCCGCCCCGCGTGGCGCTGAAGGTGTCTCGCTGGCAGCCGCTGGTGGAGACCGGAGGCTGGCGCAGCGAGGTCTCCGTGCTCATCCCGGACGGCGCGGAGGCCGTCACCTGGGCGGAGGTCGAACGCATCCTCGTGGGTTGGGACGACCAGCGGCGGGCGACCCGGATGCCCTGGGAGCGCGCCCTGACGGTGCAGGAGACGCTGGAGCGCGGCGGCTTCCGGGCGGCGGTGGTGGTGGGGCCGGACGAGGCGACCCCCGACATCAAGCAGGTGCTGGACGTCCTCCACGGCCGGGACGCGCGGGGCAACGACGTGGTGGTGTCCTGGGCATCGTTCAAGCAGGAGCAGCCCTGAACGAAGAAGAGGCCGCCACCCGGGTGGGTGACGGCCCCTTCAGGACTTCGGGAGCGACGAGCGCTGCTTACGCGTCGTTGCGCTCTTCGCGCTTGCGCTCACGCTCGGCGCGGTAGCGGTCGCCGTTGGCCAGCGCCTTCTTGCGCATGCGCACGGACTTGGGCGTCACCTCGACGAGCTCGTCGTCGGCGATCCACTCCAGGGCCTTCTCCAGCCCCATCTCGCGCGGCGGGACGAGGATGACGTTCTCGTCGCGGCCGGCGGCGCGGATGTTGGTGAGCTTCTTCTCGCGGCAGCAGTTGACGTTCAGCTCGGACGGGTGGGAGTGCTCGCCGATGATCATCCCCTCGTACACCGTGACGCCTTCGCTCACGAACAGCTGGCCACGCTCCTGGATGCTGAACAGGGCGTAGGGCACCGTGTCGCCCAGGCGGTCGGAGACGATGGCGCCGTTGGCGCGCTTCGGGATGTAGCCGAACCACGGCTCGAAGCCGTCGAACTGGCTGCTCATGATGCCCTCACCGCGCGTGATGGTGAGGAACTCCGAGCGGAAGCCGATGAGGCCGCGCGCGGGGATGCGGAACTGGAGCCGGGTGCGGGCCGAGCCCAGCTGCTGCATGTCCGTCATGCGGCCCTTGCGGGGCCCCAGGCGCTCCGTCACCACGCCCACGCTGGTCTCCGGCACGTCGCAGAAGACCAGTTCCATGGGCTCGTGCAGCACGCCGTCCACGGTCTTGGTGATGGGCTCCGGGTTGGAGGCCGTCAGCTCGTAGCCTTCGCGGCGCATGTTCTCGATGATGACGGCCAGGGCGAGTTCGCCACGGCCCACCACGCGGAACGCGTCCGGCGTCGCGGTGTCTTCCACGCGCACGGCCACGTTGCGGTACGCCTCGCGGTACAGGCGCTCGCGCAGGTTGCGGGAGGTGACGAACTTGCCTTCCTTGCCCGCGAGCGGCCCGTCGTTGACCTTGAAGATCATCATCATCGTGGGCTCGTCCACGGTGATGCGCGGCAGGGCCACCGGCTTCTCCGAGTCCGCGATGGTGTCGCCGATGGAGATGTCCTCGATGCCCGCGATGGACACGATTTCACCGGGGCCGGCGTCGAGGATTTCGACGCGCTTCAGGCCGGAGAAGCCGTACAGCTTCACGATCTTGCCCGGCTGCAGCTTGCCGCCCTCGCGGACGACGGTGACGGGCATGTTGGCCGTGATGCGACCGGCCTGCACGCGACCGACGGCCAGACGGCCGACGTAGTCGTCGTAGTCCAGGTTCGCCACCAGCAGCTGCAGGGTGGTCTGGTCCACCGGCGGCGCGGGCGGGGGCGGGATGTGCTTGATGATCGCGTCGTACAGGGGCTCCAGCGTCTTGCCCGGCACGTCCAGCGACGTGGAGGCCTGACCCTGGCGGGCCACCGTGTAGAGGACCGGCATCTCCAACTGCTTATCGTCCGCGCCCAGGTCGATGTAGAGCGAGTAGACGAGGTCCAGCACTTCCTTGGCCCGGGCGTCCTGACGGTCGATCTTGTTGATGACCAGCACCGTCTTCAGGCCCATGGCGAGCGCCTTGGTGAGCACGAAGCGCGTCTGGGGCAAGGGCCCTTCGGCCGCGTCCACCAGCAGGATGACGCCATCGACCAGGCGCAGACCGCGCTCCACCTCGCCACCGAAGTCGGCGTGGCCCGGGGTGTCGATGATGTTGATCTGCATCCCCTTGTAGGAGACGGCAGTGTTCTTCGCGAGAATGGTGATGCCCTTCTCCCGCTCGAGATCGTTCGAGTCCATCACTCGATCGGTCATGTGCTCGTTGGAGCGGAAGGTACCGGCCTGCCGGAGCAGGTGGTCAACCAGGGTGGTCTTCCCGTGGTCGACGTGGGCGACAATGGCGACGTTGCGGATGTTTTCGCGAGAGATCATGCGGACCGACTGACAGAAAGAGGTGCGAGGAGAGACGCCCAGAACGGGGTTTCTCAATCCCACCGGAACCCGGAAGGCGGGGGCTTATATGCCGGGGGCTTCCCGCCTGCAATCAAGGTGGACGTCCAGCGGCCAGACAGCCGGACCCACCCCCTACCGGACGCTTATCCCACCTTTGGCCCGGATTCCCCGGATTCCACGCCCAACTGTTCGCGCAGGAAGCGTTCCACGCGCAGTTCCACCAGCCCTGGGACCTCCAACGGCGCGGTGTGGGTGCCCTCGGAGATGGTCATCAGTTCGGAGCCGGGGATGCGCTCGGCCATCTTCCGGGAGAGCCAGCCGGGGGTGAACCGGTCCTTCTCCCCGGCGATGACCAGGGTGGGCACGTCCACGTGTTCCAGGTGGTCCCACGCGGTGTGGTTCGCCAGCGAATCCAGGGTGCGCACGAAGACGACGGGGTCCATCCGGGCCAGGTGGGAGAAGTAGGGGGCCAGGTCGTTGCGGGCGATGAGCTCCGGGTTCATCTCCAGCCGGATGGCCAGCTGCACCACCAGCTCCGTGGTGAGCGCGCCGTGCACGATGCGCGCGGTGTGCAGGGGGAAGCGCTCCACCGCGCGGCGCAGGGTGGGGAAGATGCGCTTGAGCAGGGTGGAGTCGTGGAAGGTGTCCAGCGGCATGCCGTAGCTGCCGCACACCAGCACCAGCCCCTGTACGCGCCGGGCGTAGCGGCGGTGGAACTCCAGCGCCACCTGCACGCCCATGGAGTGGCCGAAGAGGACGGCCTTCTCCAGGCCCGCGGCGTCCATCACCCGCGCCAGGTCGTCGCAGGTGTACGCCATGCCGATGCGGGTGCGGTCCCCCGGCACGCTGCTCCTGCCGTGGCCCCGGTAGTGCCAGCGGAGCACCCGGTGGCGCCGGGCCAGGTAGGGCAGCAGGTACTTCCACGCGAAGCCGTCGCAGCCCAGGCCGTCGCACAGCACCATGCCCGGGGCGCCTTCGCCCCGGACCTGGAAGTAGAGGTCCGCGCCGTCGGGCACCCGCAGCGTGTCCTGGCGGAAGGTGGTCGCGTGTTGGGCGGGGCTCACGCTTCGGCCTCCTCGTCCACGCCGTCGGCGAGTCCCTCGGGCAGGAGCCGATCCAGCCCGTAGCGGGTGATCTTCAGGATGAGGTTGGAGCGGCTGATGCCCAGCTCGCGCGACAGCCGGCTCTTGTTGTTGCGCGTGCGCACGAGCCCCTGGTGGATCATCTCCTTCTCCAGCGACTCCACCGCTTCGTGCAGCTTGCCGTGCGCGCGCGGGGCGATGAAGTGCCCGCCGCCGGGGACGACGGTGTCGCGGATGCGGCTGGAGAGCAGCTCCGCGGGGATGACCTCCAGCTCGCCGCCCAGCACCAAGAGTCGCTCGATTTCATTCTCCAGCTCCCGGATGTTCCCCGGCCACGCGTACGCGCCCAGGATGCCCAGGGCCTCCGGGGCCAGGCCGCGGGCGCGCTGGCCCTCGCGGTGGTGCTTGCGCAGGAAGTGGTCGATGAGGACGGGCAGGTCGTCCTTGCGCTCGCGCAGGGGCGGCAGTTGGAGGCGGATGACGTTGATGCGGTAGTAGAGGTCCTCGCGGAACTCACCCCGCTTCACCATTTCGCCCAGGTCCTTGTGCGTGGCGGCGATGACGCGCACGTCGACCTCGCGCGACTGCGTGCCGCCCACGGGCAGGAAGGTGCCCTCCTGGAGCACGCGCAACAGCTTCACCTGGAGGGCGGGGGACATGTCGCCCACCTCGTCCAGGAAGAAGGTGCCCGTGTCGGCGACCTCGAAGAGGCCCTTCTTGTCCTTGAGCGCGCCGGTGAAGGCGCCTCGCGTGTGGCCGAAGAGGGCGCTCTCCAGCAGGTTGTCGTTGAAGGCGGAGCAGTTCTGCACGACGAACGGCTTGTCCTTGCGCGGGCCGTTGTGGTGGATGGCGCGCGCCACCAGCTCCTTGCCCGTGCCGGACTCGCCGTTGATGAGGACGGTGGAGTCGGAGTTGGCCACCTTCTCCATCAGGCGGAACACTTCGTTCATCGCCCCGGAGCGGCCGATGATCTTCTCGAAGCGGTAGCGGTTGGACAGCTCGGAGGCCATGGACTGGATGGTCTCCTCCTTGCGAGTGAGCTCCACCTCCTGGTTCTCAATCTCCGTCACCGCGAACTCCAGCAGGTCCGACAGCTTGCTCAGCTCCGAGCCGTCCAGCACCGGCACGCGCTCCCACGCGCCCTCCAGGTCCGCCTGCGCGCCCGGGGCGATGTCGCGCATCTTGTCCATCAGCACCTGGCCGTCGCCGGGCGTGAGCGGCTGCCGGGCGAAGCCCTCCACGAAGAGGAAGCCCTCGTACTCGTTGCGGATGTAGAGCGGCGCGCCCACGATGGACAGGCGCAGGTGGCAGTCGTGTGACAGCGAGCGGCGCAGCTTCTTGGCCGCCTTGAACTTCTCGTGGAGCACCCGCACGGACTGGGCGCACCGCCGCATCCCCTCCCTCGAACCGAGCGAGTGGCGGCAGAAGTCGTTCGGCGGCGGGATGAAATCTCCGCGCTGCCAGTCGTGCACCACGCCGTTACGATCCGCGAAGGAAAGCTCCACCTGCCACCACTTGCGGATGACATCCCTCAACATGACAATGGTGTGCAGATTCTGATGCTTCTCGAAGTCCATCCCCGCGGGCCTCCCCCTGTTGCAGATTCGGACAGGGGATCTACGGGGTTGTCTGAAATCAATCCAGCGGCACCTGTCCGCAGATGGCGCTGATCGCGTACCCTGGACCCCTGTGAGCGCACCCCCACATACACACGGCAGGGCCGGGCATGACCACTCGCACGACCACGACCATTCCCACCACGGGCATGGGCATGGTCACGGCCATTCGCACGGGCCCCGGAAGGGGGGGCTGGCGGAGGAGCGGCGCAAGGACCGCCGGCGGCTGTTGGCCGCGCTGGGGCTGACGGCGACCATCATGGTGGCGGAGGCCGTGGGCGGCTTCCTGACGAACTCGCTCGCGCTGCTCTCCGACGCCGGGCACATGCTGACGGACGTCTCCGCGATGGTGCTGAGCCTGCTGGCGCTGTGGTTCGCCGGTCGGCCCGCGGACCTGAAGAAGACCTACGGCTACTACCGGATGGAGATCCTGAGCGCGCTCGTCAACGGGGTGCTGCTGCTGGTCATCACCATCTTCATCCTGATGGAGGCGTGGCAGCGGCTGCGCACGCCTGCGCCGGTGGAGCTGGGGACCATGGCCATCGTGGCGGGCGTGGGCCTGGTGGCGAACCTGGCGGCGCTGGGCTTCCTGCACCAGACGCACTCCATGAACGTGCGCGGCGCGTTCCTGCACGTGCTGGGCGACACGCTGTCGTCGGTGGGCGTGCTGGTGGGCGCGGGCCTCATGTGGTGGACGGGCTGGTACGTCGTGGACCCCATCATCTCCGTGCTCATCTCCATCATCATCGTCGTGGGTGCGCTCCGGCTGGTGAAGGACGCGGTGGACGTGCTGCTGGAGGCGGTGCCCGCGCACGTGGACCTGGAGCAGGTGCGCGACCTGATGGGCAAGGTGCAGGGGGTGCAGGCGGTGCACGACCTGCACGTGTGGACCATCTCCAGCGGGATGTACGCGCTGTCGGCGCACCTGGTGGTGGCGGACCCGATGGTCTGCAACAACGACGACATCCTGTCGGCGGTGAAGCACGACCTGTTCGACCGGTTCGGCATCGACCACACCACCATCCAGATTGAGAGCCAGGCCTACGCCCACCTGGGCGAGGTGCACTGAGCTCCTTGCGAAAGAGGGGCAGGGCGGAGATCCTGCCCGGCTCCTATGAGCGTGCTGGACAAGGTGTTGTCGCTGCGGCCGGGCAACGTGGTGGCGCGGATGGGCCCGGGCTCCCGGGTGCCCGTGTTGGATCCACGTGAGCTGCTGCGGGCGCTGGAGTCCTCGCCGGTCGCGCTGCCGTGCATCCCGGTGCTGGCCAAGGGAGCCCTGCCGGGCCTGCTGCGCGCGGCGCGGATGGAGGACGCGGTGCTGGGGCTTGGCTGTCCGCACCCGCTGGCGGACCGGGGCGCCCCGGAGCGCTTCGTGGCGGCGGTGAGAGCGGCCGCCCTGGACGCCGAGCACACCCGGCCCCTGTTCCTCCAGGCCGGCCCCGTGCGCGTGACGTCCACCGACGCGGACGTCCTGGACGCGATGCAGGAGGGCCTCTTCCGCGTGGTGGACGCGGGCTTCGCGCTGGTGTCGCTGGAGCTCTCCCGCCTCACCACCTACGAAGCGGTGGAGGCGGTGAACGCGCTGGTGGGGCCGCTGGTGGAGCGAGAGCTGTCGCTGGAGCTGTCCGCGCCCCAGGCCCCGGCGGGAGCGGGGCTCCTGGACGCGTGCGGCACGCTGCTGGAGGGGCTGTCGCAGTGGAAGGTGCCGCTGCGCTTCCTGCGCGTGTCGGAGGCGCAGCTGGGCGAAGGCGACCTGGACGTGGGGCTCCTGCGGCAGGTGGTGGAGCTGGCCCATGCCCGGGGCGTGGCGGTGACGGTGGGCGACCTGACGGCCGGGGCGCCCCGGGGGCTGTCCAGCTACGTCGCCGCGGGCGTGCGCAAGGTGGACTGCGGGGGCCCGTTCGGTCCGCTGGCCCTGCGCGCGTGGCCTCCGGAGGCGCGGGCGCAGGTGGTGGCCCGGGCCCAGGCGGCGGGCATGCCGGCCGGGGAGCTGCTGTCGATGCTGGAGGAGGGCCTGCCGCCCCTGACGCCCGAGGCCCGGGAGACGCTGGAGGCGCTGGCCTTCGCGGAGGCCACGGAGGTGCTGGCGGCGCTGGGGGCGCGGCGCTCGGCGACCCACGCGATGGCATTCCTCGCGAAGCCGGGCGGCGACCTGGGCTAGAAGGCGCCCATGCGCATCGTGGCAGGCAGCGCGAAGGGCCGGGCCCTGCAGGGTCCCAAGCCGTCGTCCGGACACATCCGCCCCACGGCGGACCGCGTTCGCGAAACCCTCTTCAACATGCTGGGCCAGTTCCTGGACGGACAGGCGGTGCTGGACCTGTACGCCGGCACCGGGGCGCTGGGGCTGGAGGCCCTGTCGCGCGGGGCCGGGCGGGTGGTGCTGGTGGACCAGGACCGCGAGGCGCAGGGGCTGTGCCGCCTGAACACCGACGCCCTGGGCTTCGCCTCCCAGGTGGCCATCCTGGCGCAGCCGGTGGCGCGGGCGTTGGAGACGCTGGGCAAGAAGGGCGAGCGCTTCGAGCTCGTCTTCGCGGATCCACCCTATGCGGCGCGCGTCGTCCCCACGGTCCTGGAGGCCCTGGCCGCGTCGGCGGTGGTATCCCCTGGCGGCACGGTGGTGGTGGAGCACGACAAGCGCGAGGAGGCCCCGGAGGCCCATGCGGGCTTCACCCGGGAGGACCAGCGGAAATTCGGGGACACCCTGGTGAGCTTCTACCGGGCCCCGTGACGTGTGCTTGACCGGCCCCGTGGGGCCGCCGAGACTTCAGGGCACCCATGCCGGTTGCCATCTATCCTGGTTCGTTTGATCCGCTCACCAACGGGCACCTGAGCCTCATCCAGCGCAGCCTGAAGATGTTTGATCGGCTCATCGTCGCCATCGCGGTGAATCCGAAGAAGACCCCCCTCTTCAGCCAGGAGGAGCGCATCGAGCTCATCCGCGACGCGGTCCAGGACAGCCGCGTGGAGGTGGACGCCTTCCACGGGCTGCTCGTGGACTACGTGCACCAGCGTCAGGTGGGCGTCGTCATCCGCGGGCTCCGGGCGGTGTCGGACTTCGAATACGAATTCCAGCTCGCCAACATGAACCGCAAGCTGGCCCCGGACATCGACACCGTCTTCATGATGACGGGCGAGGACTACTTCTACATCTCCTCGCAGCTCGTCCGGGAGGTCGCCTCCTTCGGGGGGAACGTGGAAGGGCTCGTTCCCCCGAACGTGTACGCGGGCCTGAAGAAGAAGTTCGGCACCAAGGGCTGAGTCCGACTCCGGTCGGGAGCGTGGTGGCAGCCGGGCGACGCAGCGCGCCGCAAGGGCCTTGTCCGTCGCGGGAGTTCCGCGCTAGGGATTGGCGACATGAAACTCGCCCGCCGGCTGCAAGCCATCAAGCCCTCCGCCACCCTGGCCCTCAACGCGCGGGCCAAGGCGCTCGCCGCCAAGGGCGAGGACGTCGTCGTGCTCGCCGCCGGTGAGCCGGACTACGACACGCCGGAGTTCGTGAAGCAGGCGGCCGTCGATGCCATCCGCACGGGCTTCACCAAGTACACCGCCACCGCGGGCATGCCGGAGCTGCGCGAGGCCATCTGCCGCAAGCTGGAGAAGGACAACGGCCTGAAGTACGCGCCGGATCAGGTGGTGGTGACGGCCGGTGGCAAGCAGTCGCTCTACAACTGCTTCCAGGCCCTGCTGGATGAAGGCGACGAGGTCATCATCTTCGCGCCGTACTGGGTGAGCTATCCGGACATGGTGCACCTGGCGGGCGGCACGCCGGTGCTGGTGCAGACTCGCGAGGAGGACGGCTACGCGCCGGACCCCGAGTCCATCCGCCGCGCGCTCACCCCGCGCACGCGCGCCATCGTGCTCAACAGCCCGGCCAACCCCACGGGCGCGGTGTATTCGCGCGCCACGCTGGAGGGCATCGCGGACGCGGTGCGCGGCCATGACTGTCTGATCCTCACCGACGACATGTACGAGAAGCTCCTCTACACGGGGGAGTTCCTCAACCTGGGAAACGTGGCGCCGGACCTGGTGCCCCGGCTCGTGGTGTCCAACGGCCTGTCCAAGTCCTACGCGATGACGGGCTGGCGGCTGGGCTACGCGGCGGGGCCCAAGGCGCTCATCGCCGCCATGCAGATGGTGCAGGACCAGTCCACGTCCAACGCGTCCTCCATCACGCAGAAGGCGGCGCTGGCGGCGCTCAACGGCCCGTCCGACACCATCACCGCGATGGTGAACGAGTACCGCGAGCGCCGAGACCTGTTCGTCAACGGGCTCAACGCCATTGAAGGCATCCGCTGCCGGATGCCCGAGGGCGCCTTCTACGCGATGGCGGACGTGCGGGGCCTGCTGGGCCGCACGTACAAGGGCACGACGCTCACCACCAGCCTCCAGCTCTCCGAGGCCCTGCTCAACGACTTCCTCGTGGCCGCGGTGCCGGGGGATCCGTTCGGCGCGCCCGGCTACATCCGGATGAGCTTCGTCACCTCGCGCGAGGTGCTCCAGAAGGGCCTGAAGCGCCTGCGCGAATTCGTTGCCGCGCTGAGCTGAAAAGTCGCGTGGGAGTGTGAATTTCCCGTGGAGCCTCGCGTCATGGGGCTCGCCCGCCGCGCTCGCGAGACAGGTTGCACTCGCAGGCGGCGGCATCCGTGCGCAGGCCCGGTGCGCATTCAACAGGGAAGAACACTCACATGCAGACGAATCGAAGAGGAGCGCTGAGCGCGCTCGTGGTGGCGATGGCATTGGCGATCCTTCCGGCGTGCGACCCGGACGCGGAGAAGGAGCCGGACCCTGCCCCCGAGAACCGCAAGGGACGGATCACCGGAACGGTCCAGATGGCGGACGGCGCGTCCCCCGCGGGCGTCGAACTCCACCTCTACGAAACCGACGTCCGCGCCACGACGAACGCGCAGGGGACGTTCGCGTTCGAGGGACTGAACGCCGGCACCTACACGCTCGCGATCTCGAAGACGGGCTATCAGTCGCAGCAGGACTCGGTGGAGGTGGAGGAGAAGCTGACCACCAGCCTTGCCATCGTGATGGAGCCTGGCGCGGCCACGAGCCGGATCTCCGGCACCCTCACGCTGGAAGGCGCGACCTCCCACGAGGGTGTCACGGTCTCCCTCAAGGACACGATGTTCACCACCACCACGAACGCCCAGGGCGCCTTCGTCCTGGAAGGGGTGCCGTCCGGGGCCTTCTTCCTCGTGGCCTCGAAGGAGGGCTACGCGACCGAGGAGAAGCTCGTCATCGTGATGGGAGAGCCGGAGACGGTGACGTTCACGCTGGGGCGCCCCAAGGGCTCCATCGGGGGCAGCGTCACGCTGGAAGGCGCGGCTTCGGGCGAGGGCGTCACCGTCACGCTGACGGGCACGTCGTTCAGCGCGCAGTCGGACTCCGACGGCATCTTCGTGATGCTCCAGGTGCCGCCCGGCACCTACAGCGCGGTGGCCTCCAAGGCCGGCTACACCTCCGTCACGCAGGAGGTGACGGTGACGGCGGGCGAGACCGCCTTCGTGTCCTTCACGCTGAAGGCGGGCGAGGGCTTCGTCAGCCTGGAGTCCGCGACCGCGCACTGAGTCGGTAACGCCAGCGTTTCAACGGGGGCACCGGGCGCGGCAGGCCCGGTGCCCCTTTTACGTCAGTCCGTATAGGCGAAGGCGTGCCAGTTCAGGTCGGAGCCGCCACGGAAGAGGAAGATGGCCGCGTGGCCGGAGAGGTTGCCCACGGCGGCCCACGTGTCCTTGAGCGCGCGCGGATCCAACCCCAGGCGCGCGGGCGGCTTGCCGTACTTCTTCTCCATCTCCGCCAGGGGCAGCACCTCGATGTCGTAGAGCGTGATGAGGTCGGTGCGGCGGGCGCGCAGCTGCTTGACCCACGTCTGCACCAGTTCCTCCGGCGTGTTGAAGCGCTTGTCCTCCAACTGGAACGGGTACGTCAGCTCGGCGGACGCGGACCGCACGTCGCCCGTCAGCAGGCTCTGGAAGAGGAAGCGCGCCTCGTCGTGGATGACCGAGCGGGTGAGCCCTTCGGGCGACAGGTCGTCGGCGGCGGGGCGCGCGGTGTCGCGGGCAGGGGCGGCCGCGCGCCCCGCCGCCGACGAC
>NZ_RAWD01000092.1:0-29266 GCF_003612065.1 Corallococcus sp. CA047B | reverse complement strand
CCGCCGCCCCCTCCACCACCGATACGACTTCCGGCGGAAACGCCTGGGTCAGCATCCGCGCGAGCACGCGGGAGGTTTCGGGGGCGTGCTCACTGGGCTTCAACACGGCGGTGCAGCCCGCGGCGAGCGCCCCGATGAGCGGTGCGATGGACAATTGGTAGGGGTAGTTCCAGGGCGCGATGATGAGCGTGACGCCCAGCGGATCCGCGTACTGGTAGGCCCGCGCCGGCTGGATGACCAGGGGCGCGGAGCCCCGCCGGGGCTCCATCCACGCCTTCACGTGCTTGAGCGCGTTCTTGAGCTCCCCGTAGATGCTCCCGACCTCGGTGAGGTAGGCCTCCTCCGCGCTCTTGGACAGGTCCGCACGGAGGGCATCGAGGATCTGCGCTTCGTGCTGACGTGCCGCCCGCTCCAGCGCCCGCAGCTGCTCCCGCCGCCATTCCAGCGGGAGCGTGACGCGGGTCTCGAAGTACGTGCGCTGACGCTCGACGAGCGCCTTCGCGTCGAGCGAAGTCCCTGCCTGGGGACTGCCCCTGTCGGGGGCGGTGGCTACGGGAGGCATTGGCCCTTCTCGGCCTTCTCGACGAGGGACGCGGGCGGCAGGAAGTGCTTCCCGTAGCGCTCCGCGAGCTGACGCGCGCGGGTGACGAAGCCGCGCGGCCCCGTGCCGGTGGGGCCCTCATAGCCGTTGATGTACTGCACCACGCCGCCCGTCCAGGCCGGGAAGCCGATGCCGAGGATGGAGCCCACGTTCGCGTCGGCGGCGGAGCGCAGGACGCCCTCGTCGAAGCAGCGCACCGTGTCGATGGCCTCCGCGAACAGCATCCGCTCCTTCATGTCCTCGAAGGGGATGGTGTGGCCGGGCTTCGTGTAGTGCTGGGTGAGGCCGGGCCACAGTCCCGTGCGCTTGCCGTCCGCGTAGTCGTAGAAGCCGCCGCCGGTGGAGCGGCCCTTGCGCCCGTGCTGGTCGATCATCGCGTCCATCACCGCGTAGCTGCCGTGGACCTCCCACGTCTTGCCCTCGGCCACGACGGCGGCCTGGGTCTCCAGGCGGATCTTCCGGGGCAGGGTGAGCGTCAACTCGTCCACCAGCTGGAGCGGGGCCGCGGGGTAGCCGGCCTGGAGGCCCGCCTGTTCGATGGAGGCGGGGGAGATGCCTTCTCCCACCATGGCGATGGCCTCGTTGAGGAACGTGCCAATCACGCGGCTGGTGAAGAAGCCCCGGCTGTCGTTGACGACGATGGGCGTCTTGCCAATCTGCACCGCGATGTCGATGGCCTTCGCGAGCGCGGCGTCACCCGTCTGCTTGCCCGCGATGAGCTCCAGCAGCGGCATCTTGTCCACGGGGGAGAAGAAGTGCATGCCCACGAAGTCGGGCGGCCGCGTCACGCCTTCGGCGAGCAGGGTGATGGGCAGGGTGGAGGTGTTGGACGCCAGCAGCGCGTCCGGGGCCACCACGCCCTGAATCTCCTGGAAGACCTTGTGCTTGAGCTTCACGTCCTCGAAGACCGCCTCGATGACCAGGTCGCAGCCCGCGAGCGCGGCGGGGTCCGTGGCGGGGGTGATGCGCGCGAGGAGCGCTTCGCCCTTCTCCTTCGTGGAGGAGCCCTTCTGGACGGCCTTCTCCACGAGCTTCGCGGAGTACTGCTTGCCCTTCTCCGCGGACTCGAGGCTCACGTCCTTGAGCACCACGTCGATGCCGGCCTTGGCGCAGACGTACGCGATGCCCGCGCCCATCATCCCGGCGCCCAGGACGCCGACCTTCTTCGCGGTGTGCTGGGGGAAGCCCTTGGGACGGCCACCGCCGGAGTTGATGTGCTGCATGTCGAAGAAGAACGCCTGCATCATGTTCTTCGCGACCTGGCCCACGGCCAGCTCGGTGAAGTAGCGCGACTCGATGGTGAACGCGGTGTCGATGTCCACCTGCGTGCTTTCGACGGCCACCGCCATGATGGCGCGCGGCGCCGGCATGTTCGCGCCCTTGAGCTGCTTGCGCAGGTTGGCGGGGAACGCGGGCAGGTTCGCCGCGAGGGCCGGGGTGGACGGGGTGCCGCCCGGAATCTTGTAGCCCTTCTGGTCCCACGGCTGCTGCGCCTTCGGGTTCGCCTTCACCCAGGCCTTGGCCGCGGGCAGGAGCGCGTCCACGGAGTCCACCAGCTCGTGCACCAGCCCCACCTCCTTCGCCTCCTGCGGGCGGAGGCGCTGGCCCTGGAGCAGCACCTTCATCAGGCCGTCCACGATGCCCAGCATCCGCACCACGCGCACCACGCCGCCGCCGCCGGGCAAGAGCCCGAGCGTCACCTCCGGCAGGCCCACCTGCGCGCCCTTGACGTCCGCGAGGATGCGCCGGTGACAGGCGAGGGCGATCTCCAGCCCGCCCCCGAGCGCCGCGCCGTTGAGGGCCGCGACCACGGGCCTGCCGAAGGTCTCCAGCGTGCGCAGCTGCGCCTTGATCTCCTCGCAGAGCTCGAAGACCTGCTTCGCCTCGTCCTTCTTCACGCGGCGCAGGTCGTTCAGGTCCCCGCCCGCGAAGAAGGTCTTCTTCGCGGAGGTGAGCACGACGCCGGTGATGCTGTCCTTCTCCTGGACCAGCCGGTCCACCGCCGCGCGCATGGACTTCACATACGCGGCGTTCATGGTGTTGGCGGACTGGCTCGGGTCATCCAACGTCAAGACGACGATGCCGTCGGCGTCCTTGTCCCAGCGCAGGGTGTTCTGTTCGCTCATGGGTTTGCTCGAATGTTGTCGAAAGGAAGGGGGGAGGTTCAGACGCGCTCGACGAGGGTGGCCACACCCATGCCGCCGCCGACGCACAGGGTGACGACCGCGCGGCGCGCCTTGCGCCGCTCCAGCTCATCCACCACGATTCCGAGGATCATCGCGCCGGTGGCACCCAGCGGGTGGCCCATGGCGATGGAGCCGCCGTTGACGTTGAGCTTCTCGTCCGGGATGCCCAGGTCCTTCTGGTACTTGAGGACCACGGAGGCGAAGGCCTCGTTCAGCTCGAAGAGGTCGATGTCCTTCACCGTGAGCCCGGCGATGTCCAACAGCTTCTTCGTGGCCGGGATGGGGCCGGTGAGCATGATGGTGGGGTCCGAACCGGACGTGGCCACGGCGGCGATGCGCGCGCGGGGCGTGAGGCCCAGCGCCTTGCCGACCTTCTCCGAGCCCACCAGCACCAGCGCCGCGCCATCCACGATGCCGGAGGAGTTGCCCGGCGTGTGCACGTGGTGGATCCGCTCCACGGAGTGGTACTTCTGCAGCGCCACCGCGTCGAAGCCGCCGGCCTCGCCCATCACGCTGAAGGACGGGTTGAGCTGCCCCAGCGAGGCCACGGTGGAGTCCGGGCGCATGTGTTCGTCACGGTCCAGCACGGTGAGGCCGTTCTGGTCCCGCACCGGGACGACGGACTTCTTGAAGTAGCCGCCCGCCCAGGCCTGGGCCGCCAGCACCTGGGAGCGCGCGGCGTAGGCGTCCACGTCCTCGCGGGTGAAGCCCTCCATCGTCGCGATGAGGTCCGCGGAGATGCCCTGCGGCACGAAGTAGGTGTCGTAGTTGGTGGCGGGGTCCAGGGCCCAGGCGCCGCCGTCGGAGCCCATGGGCACGCGCGACATGCTCTCCACGCCGCCCGCGATGACCAGGTGCTCCCAGCCGGAGCGCACCTGCTGCGCGGCCAGGTTCACCGCGGTGAGGCCGGAGGCACAGAAGCGGTTGAGCTGCACGCCGCCGGTGGTCTCCGGCAGGCCCGCCGCCAGTACCAGGGTCCGCGCGATGTCCGCGCCCTGGTCTCCCACGGGGGAGACGACGCCCAGCACCACGTCGTCGATGCGCTGGGGGTCCAGGGTGGGGTTGCGCTGCTTGAGGGCGTCCACCAGCCCGATGAGCAGCGACACCGGCTTGGTGCCGTGCAGCGCGCCCTTCTTGCCCTTGCCGCGAGGGGTACGGACGGCGTCGAAGATGAAAGCTTCCTGGCTCACTTGGGAGCCTCCTTGGGAGACGGGGGATGGGGCTACAGGGAACGTGCGACGAGTTCTTTCATGACCTCGTTCGCGCCCGCGAGGATCCGCAACACGCGGGTGTCCGCGAACAGGTGGGCGATGGGGTACTCCTTCATGTAACCGTACCCTCCAAACAGCTGAAGACAACGGTCCGCGACGATGCAGGCCTGGTCCGTCACCCAGTATTTCGCCATGGCGGCCGTCGTCACGTCGAGCCTGCCCTCCAGGTGGGAGGTGATGCAGTCGTCGATGAAGGTGCGACAGACGCGCCGCAGGGTCGCGCACTCCGCCAGCTCGAAGCGCGTGTTCTGCAGGGCGAAGAGCGGCTTGCCGAAGGCGTGACGCTGCTTGGTGTACTCGACCGTCACCTCCACCGCACGCTCCAGGCTGGCCATCGCGATGAGGGCCGTGCTCAGCCGCTCCTGGGGAAGCTGGCTCATCAACTGCCCGAAGCCCTTGCCCTCCTCGCCGCCCAGCAGGTTGACGGCGGGGACCTTCAGGTCGTCGAAGAACAGCTCGGTGGTGTCCTGTCCCTTGCCCCCCAGCTTGTCGAGGATGCGGCCGCGTTCAAAGCCGGGCGTCGTGTCGGAGACCTCCGCGCACACCAGGGAGATGCCCGCATGGCCCTTCTCGTCACCGGTCCTGACGACGATGATGATGAAGTCGCACACGTGGCCGTTGGAGATGAACGTCTTCGAGCCGCTCACCCGGTAGAAGTCGCCCTCACGCACCGCGCGGGTGGTGATGGCCTGGAGGTCGGAGCCCGTCCCCGGCTCGGTCATGGCGATGGCGCCCACCCATTCACCGCTCGCCAGCCGGGGCAGCCACTTCTGCTTCTGGGCCTCCGACGCGTAGGCGAGCAGGTAGTGCGCGACGATGGTGCAGTGCACCGCGAAGCCCATGGACGGGTCCCCGGCGCGCACCTGCTCCTCGATGAGGACGGCCTCGTGCGCGAACGTGCCGCCGCCGCCGCCGTAGGCCTCCGGGATGGACATGCACAGCAGGCCCAGCTCCCCGGCCCTGCGGTAGAGCGCCTTGTCCGGATACCCCTGGGCCACGTGCTTGGGCACGTTGGGGATGACCTCCTTCGTGAAGTAGGTGGCCGCCAGCCCGCGCACCTGTTCGAGTTCGTCCGAGCTCCACCGGGGACGCGTCGTCATGTCTGTCTCCTTGCGCTCATGTTCCGCCCTAGAGTCCGAACGTCTTGCCGATGATGTCGCGCTGGATCTCGCTCGTGCCGCCGTAGACGGTGGAGATGACCGTGGCGCGCAGGTGCGACTCCATGTCGTATTCGGTCGCGTAGCCGTAGCCGCCCATCATCTGCATGCCCTCCAGCGCCACGCGCTTGGCCGTCTCCGTCGTCTTCAGCTTCGCCATGGAGGCCTCGCGGGGGAGGGTCCGCTCCGGCGCCGCGTCCGCCATGGCGGCCACGCGGTAGACGAGCAGCTCACAGCAATCCAGTTCGGTGGCGAGGTCCGCGATCCGGTGCTTGAGTGCCTGGAACGAACCGACGGGCCTGCCGAACTGCTGGCGCTCCTTCACGTAGGCGAGCGCGTCGTCGAACGCGCGCCGGCCCCGGCCGAGCATGGACGCGGCGAGGATGAGCCGCTCGCTGTTGAGGCCCGACATCAACTGCGGCCACGCCCGGTCCACGATGCCGACGACGGCGTTCTCCGGCACGAAGCAGTCGGTGAAGAAGACGTCGTTGACCTCCTTGCCGCCCATCGTGGGGATGCCGCGAATCTCCATCCCCGGCGTGCCCGCGGGGACGCAGAACATGGTGAGCCCTTCGTGCCGCGAGCTCTGCGCGTTCGTGCGCGCCACCAGCAGCAGGTGGTCCGCGAAGTGCGCGTTGGAGCACCAGGTCTTCTGTCCGTTGACGATGAAGCCGCCGTGGACGCGGGTCGCGCGGCAGGTGATGGCGGCGGCGTCCGAACCGGCCCCGGGTTCGGAGATGGAGATGGCCTCCACGCGGCCCCGGGCGATGCCTCCGAGGATCGTCTCGCGCTGGGCCTCGGTGCCGAACTTCGCGTAGGGGCCCGCGGCGACCGCGGTGGTGATGTAGCCCCCCACGGGGGCGAGCCCGTAGGCGGTCCGCTCGGCGAACAGGCAGATGTCGGACATGCCGCCGCCGGAGCCGCCGTGCTCCGGGGAAAGCCCCACGCCGAGCCAGCCCAGCTCCGCCATCTGGGCATAGAGGCTGGGGCTGTGCGCCTCCGTGCCGTTCTGGGTGAGGGCGTCCCGCTGCGCGCGCGTCCCGGTCCGGGCGCGACAGAACGCATCGATGGCGTCAGCGAAGGCAGCTTGCTCCGGTGTTCTCACATGCATGGGGGCCCTTCGGGGGAGGTGGGGTGTCAGGCGTTCGCGTAGAGCGCGGCGATGCGCTCGGCGTACTGCGCGAGGAGCACGCGGCGCTTGAGCTTGAGGGTGACGGTGAGCTCGCCCGTCACGGGCGACCACGTGTCGGGGACCACGTCGAAGCTCTTGATCTGCTCCGCGCGGGACAGCCGGGCGTTGGCCGCGCCGACGAGCGCCTCCAGTTCGGTCCGGACCGCCGGCTCGCGCGCGAGGTCCGCGAGCGACACCGACGTGAGGCCCTGGGACTTCGCCCAGAGGGGCGCGGCCTCCGGGTCCAGGGCGACGAGCGCCGTCACGTAGGGCCGGGTATCGCCAATGGCGATCGCCTGACCCACGAGCGGGTGCGCGCGCAGCATTCCTTCAATCTTGGAGGGGGCGATGTTCTTCCCGCTCGACGTGATGAGCAGCTCCTTCTTGCGGTCGGTGATGGTGAGGAACCCGTCCGCGTCGAGCGTGCCGATGTCTCCGGTGGCGAGCCAGCCGTCCGCGTCCAGCGCGCTGACGACCCGGCCGTCCTCCGCGAGGTAGCCGGAGAACACGATGGGGCCCCGGACGAAGATCTCCCCATCCCCGGCCAGTCGCAGTTCCAGCCCGGGGAGGGGCCGGCCCACGGCGCCAATCCGGAAGTCGGTGGGGGTGTTGATGGTCGCGCAGCCCGTGGTCTCGCTCATGCCCCAGACCTCCAGCACCCGGATGCCGAAGCCGCCCAGGTACTCGAGGATCTCCACGGGGATGGGCGCCGAGCCGCTGCTGGCCCATTGGAGCGCGTCCAGGCCCAGCGTCTTGCGCAGGGGTTCGAGCACCCGCGCGTCGGCCTCCGCCACCTGCCGCTGGAGCTCCGGGGGCACGGCGCGTCCGGCGCCCTGGAGTCGGAACGCCTCCAGCGCCAGGGCATGGGCGGCGAGGATGGGGTCGCGCCGGGCGGGTTCAAGCGCGCCCAGCTTCACCTTCAGGCCCCCGGCGAGCTTCTCCCAGAGGCGCGGCACGCCGAAGAACGCCGGGGCGCGCGCCTTGGCCAAGAGCGGCACCACGCCCGTGGGGTCCGTACAGATGTGCACGTGCAGCGCCTTGTAGAGGGCCCGGTAGAGGCCCAGCTCGCGCTCCGCCACATGCGCCAGCGGGAGGTAGGCGATGGACGGCACACGCATCTGGACGGGGATGGCGGCGTCCACGGCGATGGCCTCATAGAAGGCATTGCGGTGGCTCAGCACCACGCCCTTGGGGTCGCCGGTGGTGCCCGAGGTGTACATCATGGCGATCGGATCCTCGGGCCGGATGGCGCTCCAGCGCTCCTCGAAGACGCGGGGTGCCGCCTGGTGCGCTTCGTGTCCCTGGGCCTCCACCTGTTCGAAGGAGATGAACCGCGCATCTCCCGCCGGGATGGCCGCCGGGTCGGCGACGATGATGCGCTTGAGGGCCCCGAGCGTTTCGAGCACGGGCCACCACCGGGCGACCTCGTCCTTGCCCTCCAGCACCACCACCGTGGCCCCGCTGTGCCGCGCGACGTAGCCTACCTGTTCGGTGCTCAGGGTCTGATACGCGGTACAGGGAATGGCGGAGAGGTGGACGGCGGCGAAGTCGACAATCCAATGCTCCGGCCGGGCGGACATCATGATCATCATCCGCTCGCCCCGCTTCAGTCCCAGCGCGTCCAGGCCCCGGGTGAGCGCGGCGGTCCGTTCACGCAACCGCGCCCAGGTGAGGGTCGTGTCCCCGGAGGTGAGGGCGGGGGCGCTCGCGTATTCCTCGGCGTTGCGTTTGAGGAGGAGCGGCAGCGTGAGCTTGTCCGCCAGGGATTGGCACTGCGCTTCCATGTCTGCGCGCGACGGATCCATGGGCAACCGCCTCCGGTTTCAAAGACACAAAATGGGCTGCTTCGTTCCTCTTCTTCAGGGATCGACGTAGAGGTCGAGCGCGACGTCGGGGCCGCCCCCGTAACGACTGAAGTCGGTGACACCTTCAGCGCGCAGCACGTCCTCATCGATGAAGGTCTGGCCGGTGCATGCGCGCGGCGGGCGCTGGAGGAGCGCCACGGCCGCGTCCGCCATGATCTCCGGCGCGCGGGCCCGCTGCATGGAGGTGTCGCCCCCGAGCAGGTTCTTCACGGCGGCGGTGGCGATGAGCGTCCGGGGCCAGAGCGCGTTCGCGCCAATGCCAGCCTCGGCCAGCTCCGCCGCCCAGCCGAGCGTGAGCAGCGTCATCCCATACTTGGCGAGCGTGTACGCCGGGTGCAGGCCCATCCAGTGCGGCGCCAGGTTGATGGGCGGGGAGAGCGAAAGGATGTGCGCGTGGGGGGAGCGCCGCAGGTGCGGGAGGGCCGTGCGCGTCAGGAGGAACGTGCCCCGAAGCTGGATCTGCTGCATCAGGTCGAAGCGCTTGACGGACAGCTCCTCTGTCTTCAGCGGCGCCAGGGCGCTGGCGTTGTTGAGACAGAAGTCGATGCCGCCAAAGCGCGCCACGGTCTCATCCACCGCCCGCTGCACGTCCGCCTCGTCGCGCACGTCCCCCACCACGGCGAGCGCCTGTCCTCCCGCGGCGGTGATCTCCGCGGCGGCTGTGTGCACCGTCCCGGGCAGCCTGGGGTCCGGGGTGTCTGTCTTCGCCAGGAGCGCGACGTTCGCCCCCAGCCGTCCCGCCGCGACCCCGATGGCCAGCCCGATGCCCCGGCTGCCTCCGGACATCAACAGCGTGCGTCCCGCGAGCGGCCCCGGTGGCTGCGTTGGGGCCGTCACCGCTTGGGCCCCGACTTCGGCGCCCGGGTCTCGCCGCGCGCGGGCGCCGCCTGCGGGGCCAGTTGCGGGAAGACGTCGCGCACGATGACGATGAGCGCTTCACTCAGGAGCAGGTGCGCGTCCTCCCGGGAGAGGGTTCCGCCGCGAATCCACTCGCGGATGGTGGCCTTCACCAGACCGCCGTAGGAGCGCATCATCGCGCGGTGCCGCGCGTCGCTGCCGACCTCGATCTTGAGGCCCAGGAACTCCAGCGTCCTCGCCGCGGCCACGTCGTCCGCCTCGGAGATGATGCGCTCGACCTCCGGGTCCGCCCCAATGCCTCCCATGCCGGTGACGGCCACGTACGTCTTCCCGTGGGTGGCCACCGTATCGAGGTACCACTCGACGCTCTTCTCCACCCGCTCCCGCAGGGTTCCGGTCATGGTCACGCTCGCTTCCAGGCCGGGCATGAGCAGCATCCTCTTCACGACCTTCAGATAGAGGTCCCGCTTCTGCCCGAAGTAGTGGTTGAGCAGTCCCCGGGCGACACCCGCCTCCTTGGCGATGTCGGTGGTGGAGACCTCCGCGTACGGGCGCTCACCGAAGAGCCGCGCGGCGCACTCGAGGATCTGCTCCCGGCGTTCGTCCGGTTCCAGGCGCTTCCAGCGGGGCGAGAGGGCCGGGCTCATGAGGTGTGCTCCCGCCACGGCAGGAACGCCGGCAGGTCCTGCTCCACCGTCCGGGAGAACTTCGCGGGTCGCTTTTGCATGAAGGCCATTATGCCCTCCAGGGCGTCCGCGCTGTCTCCCAGGCTCGCGATGAGCTGGCTGTCGAGTTCGAACGCGGGTTCGGGCGAGGGCAGGGCGCTCATCCGGTAGAGCGCCTGACGGATGACGGCCACGGAGACGGGCGCGGTGGTCTCCACCAACTCATGGGCGAGCGACAGGGCCGCGTCGAGCAGCGCTTCGGGTTCATGGAGGGAGCGGACCAGCCCCGCGCCGAGCGCCTCCTCCGCGTTGATCAACCGTCCGCTCACCATCCAGTCGAGCGCGCGTCCCATGCCGACGATGCGCGGCAGGAACCAGCTGGAGCCCGCCTCCGGATAGATGCCCCGCCGGCTGAAGACGAAGCCGAAGCGGCTGTTCTTCGAGGCGAGGCGGAAGTCCGCGGGGAGGATCATCGTCGAGCCGACGCCCACCGCCGCGCCCTGGATGGCGGCGATGATGGGTTTGCGCAGCGCGAACATCCGGCGGGTCACCCGCGTCGCCGGCTCCACCCAGGCGCCCTCGGGAATGCGGGTGTTCGTCACTTCGAGCGAGCTGCCGCTCAGGTCCGCGCCCACGCAGAAATCCTTCCCAGCAGCGGAGAGGATGACCACTCGCACGCCTTCATTCGCATCCGCGTCGGACAGTGCCTGGGCAAGTTCGTCCGCCATGGTCACGGTGAAGCCATTGCGCGCTTCAGGACGATGCAACTCCAGGGTGGCGACCCGGTCCGCGACCGAAAACCGGATGTGCTGATAGCTCATGGTGGATTCATGATGGTAGCTTGTTGGCGGACCGTCAACAGCAAGAAGCAGGGTCTGCGCTGTTTGGCTTTTCGACCTTTTGCGTCATCCCATTGGAGACCTTCCATGAGTGCTTCCCCTTTTCAGTTGGAGGGCCGTCGCGCCCTGATCACGGGCGCCTCTGGAGGGTTGGGGTTGCACTTCGCCGGCGTACTGGCGCGCGCGGGGGCGGAGGTCGTGCTGGCCGCCCGCCGTGTCGACATGCTGGCCGCCGAGGTCTCGCGGCTGCGGGCTTCTGGGGTCCGGGCCCATGCCGTGGCGCTGGATGTGACCCGCTCGGAGTCCGTGAAGGCGGCGGTGGCGGAGGCGGAAGCGCTCGCCGGGGGCGTGCTGGACGTGTTGGTGAACAACGCCGGGGTGTCTGGCGAGCACTTCTTCCTGGAGGTGGAGGAGTCTGAGTGGGATTCCGTGGTCGACACCAACCTCAAGGGTGCCTACCTGGTGGCCCGCGCCGTGGCCCGCCGTCTGGTGGAGCGGGGCACGCCTGGAAGCATCATCAATATCGCCTCCATCCTGGGGCTGCGGGTGGGGGGCGCGGTGTCTCCCTACTGCGCTTCCAAGGCTGGGTTGATCCACCTCACCAAGGCGATGGCGTTCGAGCTGGCGCGTCACAAGATTCGCGTGAACGCCCTCGCGCCGGGCTACATCGAAACGGATTTCAACCGCGAGTTCTTCGCCAGGGAGGCCGGCCAGAAGCTGGTGGCGCGCATTCCCTTCCGGCGGCTCGGCCACATGCGGGAGCTGGATGGCCCGCTGCTGCTCCTGGCCTCGGAGGCCGGCAGCTACATGAGCGGCAGCGTGCTCGAAGTGGACGGCGCCCATCTCTGCTCGACCCTGTAGTCCTCCTGGAGTTCCTGATGGATTTCTCTCTCTCCCCCGAAGTGGAAGACGCCCGGCTGCGCGTGCGTGCCTTTGTCGAAAAGCACGTGCTGCCGCTGGAGACCCGGCCCGAGGCGTTCGACACGCACGAGAACCTTCGCGAGGAGGTGGTGGCCCGGGTCCGTGCGCAGGCCCGCGCGGAGGGGCTCTGGGCCTTCCAGATGCCGGTGTCGCGGGGAGGGCAGGGCCTGGGCGTGGTCGGCATGGCGGCCTGTTACGAGGAGGCCGCCCGGTCGCCCTTCGGTCCGGTGATGTTCAACGCCGCGCCGCCTGACGACGGCAACATGATCGTGCTGGAGAAGGTGCTGGCGACGGAGGCGCTGAAGCAGCGGTGGTTGCAGCCCATCATCGACGGGAAGGTGCGCTCCGCCTTCGCGATGACGGAACCCGACGGCTGCGGCTCCGACCCTTCGCTGACCTATACCCGGGCGGAGAAGCAGGGCGACGAATGGCTCATCACCGGCCGCAAGTGGTTCATCACCGGGGCCGAGGGCGCGCAGCACTTCATCCTGGTGGCACGCACTTCCGACGATGAGCGCAAGGGGCTCACCGCCTTCCTGTTCGACGCGAGCCAGCCCGGCTGGCGCATTGAGCGGCGCATTCCCATCATGGGACCGGAAGAGCATGGCGGTCATTGCGAGCTTGTCTTCGAGGGGCTGCGGATTCCGGACGCGCACCGCCTGCTGGGCGTGGGGGATGGCCTCAAGGTCACGCAGATCCGGCTGGGCACCGCCCGCCTCACGCACTGCATGCGCTGGCTGGGATTGGCCAAGCGGTGTCTGGAAGAGGCGGGGAGCTATGTCACGCGGCGCATGAGCTTCGGGGAGACCCTGGCGAAGCATGAAGGCGTGCAGTGGATGCTGGGTGACGCCGCCAAGGACATCCACATCGGGCGGCTGCTCACGATGAGTGCCGCGTGGAAGTTGGATCAGGGCGACTTCGCCCGGACCGACATCTCCATCGCGAAGATCCACGTGGCGGACGCCCTGCACAAGGCCGCCGACACGGCCATCCAGTTGCTGGGGGCCCGTGGCTATTCGAAGGACACGATCGTCGAATGGATCTACCGCTATGCCCGGCAGGCGCGGCTGGTCGACGGCGCCAGTGAGATCCACAAGATGGTGCTCTCACGCGCCTATCTGGACGAAGGCCAGGAGTTCTTCCGATGGGGCGCGTCCGTCGCTCCCCCGAAGAGGGGGTGAGCCATGCGCGAAGAACAGAAGCGGGCGCTGGAACAATTCCTGGCGGGCAGGGCGGGGGCCAGCGCGGTGCGGATTGATGAGGCGCACCTGCTGTCTGGAGGTGCCATCCAGGAGAACTGGTCGCTGACGGCCACCGTGACGGGAGGCCGGTACGACGGCATCCTGGAGTGTGTGCTGCGCTCCGATGCGCCGTCAGGCGTCGCCGTGTCGCACGGCCGTGCACAGGAGTTCGCCCTGCTCCAGGTGGCGTTCCGGGCCGGCGTGACGGTGCCGGAGCCCTTGTGGTCCGGTGACGCCTCCGTTTTCGGCCGGGAGTTCTTCGTGATGCGCAGGGCCCGGGGGACGGCCTCCGGGCACCGGCTCATGAAGGAGCTGAACCTGGGCGGGGACCGGGAGCTGCTGGTGGAGCGCCTGGGGGAGGAGCTGGCACGACTGCATGCCATCCGCCCGCCGGTGGAGGGGCTCTCCTTCCTGCGAGTGCCGACGCTGTCGCCAGCGCTTCAGGGGGTGGAGGACTTCCGGCGCTTCCTGGATGGGCACCACACGGCGTTTCCGGCGCTGGAGTGGGGGCTTCGTTGGCTGGAAAGGCATGCACCGGAGACGCCGGAGCGGGTGCTGACGCATCGTGATTTCCGCACCGGGAACTACTTGGTGGACGAAGTCGGGCTCACGGCCGTGTTGGATTGGGAGTTCGCGGCCTGGTCGGATCCGCTGGAGGACCTGGGGTGGTTCTGTGCGCGCTGCTGGCGTTTTGGCCAGTTCGACAAGGAAGCGGGGGGCATGGGCTCCCGCGAAGCGCTGTTTCGTGGCTATGCGCGCGTGAGTGGCCGGCAACCGACGCGTGAGGCGGTGTTCTATTGGGAGGTCCACGCGCATGTTCGGTGGGCCGTGATTGCCCTGCAGCAGGGGGAGCGCCATGTCTCCGGACAGGAACCGTCGCTGGAGCTGGCGCTGACGGCGCATGTCGTACCGGAGCTGGAAATGGAGATCCTGAACATGACCGGGGGCGGGCATGCGTGAACAGCCAGACGGTGCCGCGTTGCTTGCGATCGCCAGTGAGGTGCTGCGCAAGGAATTGCTGCCCCTGCTGCCCGGGGACAAGGTCTATGCCGCGCGGATGATCGCCAATGCCATGGGCATCGCCGAGCGCCAACTGCGGCAGGGGGAAGGCCCCCAGCAGGAAGAGCAGCAGGCGCTGGCGGCCCTCCTCAAGACCGAAGGGGCGCTGGAGGCCCTGACGCGTGAGTTCGCGGCCCGGATCCGCCGGGGCGAGTTCGATGAGGATGTGGAGGCCCGCAGGTTGCTGTGGGAGTCCACGGTGCAGCGGGTCCGGGAGAGCGCACCGAAGGCCCTTGTCGGGCGCTCCTCGGGACCCTGACGTCCGTCACAGCTCGTTGAAGATGAGCAGCCCCCGTGAGGAGTCCACGATGTAGACGTGGCCGTCGCCGGGCACGCGGACGCCGTAGACACCCTCGAAGAGGCTGTCGCCCCGGTACGGGTCGCTTTCGCGGAAGGTGTTGTAGTGCGCCACCTGCGTGGGCTTCGTCGGGTTGGACACGTCCAGCACGCGCAGGCCCTCGTGATACCAGGCCACGTAGAGCCGGGTGCCGCGCAGGATGAGGTTGTGGATGGAGGTGATGGAGCGCATGCGGAACTCGCCCAGCTTCACGATGCGGGCGGGGTCGGTGACGTCGAGCACCCGCAGGTGGGAGCTGTTGAACTCTCCTCCTTCGAACGCGAGCGTGCGCCCCGCGAAGGTCCCCACCGCGCTGTGGTGCGAGTAGGCGAGGTCCGGGCGGGGGTACTGACCCAGAGGGCGCACGTCGTCCAGGTCGGTGACGTCCAGCACGGTGTAGGGCCCGAAGGCATTGCTGACGTACAGGCGGTTCCCATACGCGAAGGTGTCATGGGGGCCGCCAGAATCCGGGTCCCCGGGGACGGTGATGCGGGCGCGTTGCACGGGACTCAGCGGCTGGGACACGTCGTAGACGAAGGTGCCGGTGTTGGGGACCATTGCGTAGAGCCGCTCCCCATCGACGAGCACCGTGTGGGCGCCGAAGGTCCCTGTCGGCAGGTTCCGCACGAACGTGGGCTCCGCGGGGGTGGAGATGTCGTAGACGAGCGTCCCCATGATGCTGCTGGCCACGTAGAGGGCGTCGCGGTGGGCCCAGACACCGTTCCAGAAGTTGTCCTCCGGCAGGCTGATGGAGGTCTTGAAGACGGGGTTCCTGGGGTCGCTCACGTCGAAGACGGTGAGTCCACCGGCCCGGCCCGCATGGGGCAGGGAGACGACGTAGGCGTGGCCCTTCGTGACGAAGACATCCACGGCATGCCCCAGCGCCACGTGGCGCTCGGAGAGCAGTGTCAACCCGCCGGAGGACTCGGGCTCGCCGGCCCGCCGTTCGACACGGTGGGCCTCGAAGGTGCCCTGCTGGGTCACCTTCCCCCGGCGGCAGGTGGCGAAGCAGCCCGTGACGATGTCGGGAGTGGGCGTCTGGCAGCCCACCATGGCGACGGTGAGGCTCGTGCGCGTGTTCTTCCCGACAACGGAGAAGCGGCCGCCCTGTGTGTCGCGCTGGAGGAGCGGCTCGTCGTACATCGTGTTCGGGCCCCCGTCGCTCCGGAGCTGGAAGCCGACGGAGCCAATGGAGATGAGGGTTCCTCCATCCGCCAGGGGCTTCGCGTCCCGGGTGTTGGCCTGGTAGATGCCCTCTTGCGGGAGCGCGGCCAGGGCCGCCGGGTCGCACCGGGACACGTCGAAGCGGGGCAGCTCCTCGCAGGCGGTGGTGGACGCGTCCTGAGCGTCGAAGCCGCACGGCGCGAAAGGCCCCTTGTCAATCCAGTCTCCGTGCTCTTCAAGCTCGGTGTAGGTGCCATCCCAGACATAGGGGCCGGCGTCGGGGACTCCCGCGTCGCCGGAGGGGTGCGGGGGCGGGTCCTCACACCCGGCGAGAAACTGGAGCGACAGGACCACCAGCAGGGGCTGTAGGGCGCGGCGGGGAAATGTCATGGGGGCCTCGCGAGGAATGCGCCCCGCGGGGATTCGCGGGGCGCCCCTGGTGAACGTATCCGGCCCGCCCGGCTCCTCACCCTCCTGGCAAGGCAGGTCTGGGTTCAAACCCGCCGGGGACGGGGTCCGATACGGCGTTCACTGGGGGTGCGTTAGGCTGGCAGGTCTCATGGTCAAGGTCACTCGATCCCTCGCCCCGAAACCGTCCCGAGTCTTGCAGGCGGAGGCGCCTGTTTCCCAGGCGCCTCCCACGACGGTTTCTTCGCGAGCTCCTACCCGCGCCGCCTCTTCCATGGCGGCTCCCGTCGCGGCCGGCGCGAAGGCCCCGGAGCAACAGAAGGTGGAGCAGCGGGTGGCCTCGCTTCCCGAGGGCATGACGCGTCAGGCATTGCTCCAGGCGCTTTCCGGAGGGATGCCGCCGGCGGACGTCGACGCGGTGACCACGGCGCTCGCGGACCTCAGTCCCGCCCAACAGAAGGAGCTGGCGAACCTGCTGTCAAAGGCAGGCGTCAGCGCCACCGCGTCGCCCCGCGCCGACGCGGGCGCCGAGCGCGCCTTCCTCTTCAAGGCCATTGCCGGCGGCGCGAAGGGCGCGACCCTCAAGCGTCTGGCGGAACAGATTCGCGGGCGGCCTCCCACGAACCAGGCCTTCTCGTTCAACCCCTTGTCTTCGGCGGCCACGAAGCGCACGGCGAGCGCAAGCCCCGTGGATGCGGCGGCGGCGAAGCTGAAGGCGGCGATGGATGACATCTGGGGCACCGACGAGGCCGCTGTCTTCGAGGCCCTGGAGGGCCTGGACCCCGCCCTGCTGCCGAAGGTCGCGGAGAAGTACCAGAAGCTGACCGGCACTTCGTTGCAGGACGCGCTCAACCTGGAGCTTGAAGCGGGGGACCTGAAGCGTGCGCTCGCGGCCTTCGAGCCCCAGGTGCCGGTGGCCACCACCGCTCCGGTGAAGACTCCCGCGAAGGTCACCGCCGCTGGAACGGTCTCCACCTCCGACATCCAGAAGAACCTCGATGCCATCCAGGTCACGTCCAGGGATGAGGGCACCGTCCAGCGCGGGAATGCCGTGGAACTCAACAACCTCATCCCCATCAACGTCGCGAGCTGGAAGCCTCCGAAGGCGGCCATCTACAACCCGCTGAAGGAGGCGGTGAAGGAGCGCAACGAGGCGAAGGCGGCCTTCGACAAGGCGCCCGCCGGTGCGGCGAAGACGTCCGCGCAGGCGAAGCTCGATGCCGCGGAGAAGAAGGTCACGGACGCGGGCGCCAAGGTCAAGGCGTGGCTGAAGGAACACATCGGCGCGAATCCGGAACTCACCCAGGCCACCGCGGCGGTGAAGCACGCGGGGGAACAGGTCGCCACGCTGGAGAAGAAGCAGGCGAAGGCGAAGGTGCCGAAGGACCCGGAGGCCGCCGAGACGCTCAAGCGCGAGCAGAAGGCCGCGCTCGACGCGGCGAAGGCGAAGCTCACGCAGGCCCAGGCCCACCAGACGTCGGTGAAGGACGGCCTGCTCGCCCGCATCGACGCCTACACGCCGATGGTCGCCGTGCCGCAGACCCGGTCGGATGTCACGGTGGATGGAACCACCGTGCGGATGCGCGATGGCCGCGAGACCGCCTACACGAACCTGTGGAAGGCGGTGGATGGTGGCGCCGTCGCGGGGGACTCGCACACCCAGGTCGACACCCAGCTCGAGAAGAGCGGCATCAGCGAGGACCGGCAGAAGATCCTCGCGTCCATCTCCGGACTGGAGGGCACCTTCAGCAAGGTCAACACCTGGGACACCGGGCGCGTCTCATGGGGCTTCACCCAGTGGACGCTCGGCAAGAGCGGCAATGGCACGCTGGCCGAGTTCATGCGGGACCTGAAGAAGACCGACCCGGCGCAATACGAGAAGAGCTTCGGCAAGTACGGGCTCGACGTCGACGCCAAGGGCGTGGTGCTCACCCGCGCGGATGGCACGGTGCTCAAGGGCGTCGAGGCGGCCGAAGCCATCCGCACCGATGTGAAGCTGGCGGCCGTCTTCATGGCCGCGGGCGCCGACCCGGCGATGCAGCAGGCGCAGATCAAGTACGCGAACGAGGGGAAGATCACCGAGACCCGCAACCGCTCGGTGAAGGTGACCGGCAAGGACGCCAGCGGCGAAACCGTGAAGGCGAAGCTCCAGCTGAAGGACGTCGTCACCAGCGAGTATGGCAACGCCATCCTGGCCGACCTGGAGGTCAACGCCGGCCGCGGTGGCTCCGTCGCCGCCGACGCGCTGGAGGCGTATGTGAAGGCCAAGGGGCTCGACCCCGCCAAGGTGGACGAGTGGGGCCCGGACGCCGAGAAGGCCGTCATCGCCGCGCTCGAGCAGGCCTCGCGCAAGGAGCGGTTGAGGCACCACGCGAAGGCGGGCTTCAGCAAGGAGCCCGGCTCCTTCGTGAGCTGACGGGACGGCATGGGAAAAGGATTGCCCAGGCCCTGAACCGGAGGACTCCACCGCTGTCGGCCTTCGGGCAGCGGGCTGCCACCTCCGGGGGGTAAGCCGTCCAGGGCCCGGTGGTTAGCCTCCTCCAGCCGGAGGCCGGACGCCTCCGACCGGGAGGCAGCATGCCGCATGCGAGGGAGTGGGTGGGCGTCGTGGCCCTGGCGTCGTTGCTGTGGGAGGGAGGCGACGCGAAGGCGGGGGCCGCCGCGGTCAAGTGCGGAGACACCCTCACCCAGCACACGAAGCTGACGCGCGACCTTTTGTGTCCGGGCACGGGGGCCCCCGCGCTCCGGGTCGTCGGAGAAGGCGTCGTCCTGGACCTGGGCGGGCACACCGTGCGCCGCACCGGCCCGGAGATGGGGGACTCGCAAGGCATCGTGGTCGAAGCCAACGGCACGGTCCGCAACGGCACCATCCGGGGGTTCCGCTGGGGCTACGTGCTGGACAGCGGCGCGAACAACGTGCGGCTGCACGAGCTGTCACTCGTCGGGAATGGGACGGCCATCTACCATCGGGGCGGCTATGCGCGCTTCCTCATCACGAACTCCGTCCTGCGCGGCAATACCACCGGGATGAGCAGTGAGTTCGACGCGGCCACCGGTGAGTTCAACATCCACTCCTCGCTCTTCACCGGCAACGGGCGCGTGATGTTCGTGGATGCCCACGACGTGGATGTGCTCGGGTCGACCTTCAACTCGAATGAGAACGTCATCGAGTGCTTCAATGGCAACATCCGCATCCGCTCCAGCATCCTGGCGATGAACACCGCCGTGGGCTCGCTGGCGTTCGACCCGGCCGGCGGCTTCGACTTCTGTTCGGAGCTGCGGTTCGAGGACACGATGATCGCGAACAACACCGCGCTGGCCCCTCCGGAAGCTCCGGTCTGGGGGCCGTTCCGGTTCGTGATGCGCAACTCGTGGGTCGTCAACAATGGCAGTGGGCTCCACGCCGGAAGCCGGACCGTCTATCTGGAGGGCAATACCTTCTGGGACAACGCGGGCGGCCTGACGCTGGCCGACCTGCCGGAGTTCGTTCCCTACCCGCTCACGGGCCTCGTTCGCGGCAATCGCTTCCTGCGCAATGCCGGGGACGGCCTCCGGGTCCTGGAGCCCAGCACGCCCACCCTGGTGGGCAACACCGCGGTGAACAACGTGGGCTGGGGCATCCACGCGCCGGCCGCCTTCGACGCGGGCGGTAACGTCGCGCGAGGCAATGGCGCGGGCAACTGCGAAGGCGTCACCTGCTCCGCGTTCTGAGCACGTGCCCGGGCCCCGGGACTTCGCGATAGAAGGCGGGGAGCATGAAGACTCCCCGACTCCCCGTGGTCCAGCCCCGTGAAGCGATGCGACTCGTGGGCGTGGAAGGCAAGGCCCGCGTCTTCTGGGCCTACGCGCAGCACGGCGAGCGGCTGGAGCTGCACCACGGCAAGCAGGGCACGGAGGGCAAGCGCGAGTCGCGCACCTTCGCCTCCGCCGAGGAGGCCGCGGCCTTCGCGCGCAAGCAGGTCGCGGCCCGGGTGGACAAGGGCGCCTGGTCCAGCGACCTGGCCTTCGAGTCCACCCCCTGGGAGCAGGTGAAAGGCTCGGTGCAGCTCCCCGGCAACTCCGAACAGGATGAGGACCGCGTCCTCG
This sequence comes from Corallococcus sp. CA047B, assembly GCF_003612065.1. Taxonomy (NCBI): domain Bacteria; kingdom Pseudomonadati; phylum Myxococcota; class Myxococcia; order Myxococcales; family Myxococcaceae; genus Corallococcus; species Corallococcus sp. CA047B. The sequence continues at coordinate 9,437 of NZ_RAWD01000092.1, read as the reverse complement.
TGCTCACCGGGGATGTCGTCGTGCCCCATGACCTGTGGCTCGACTTCCGTCGCGGCATCTTCGCCCTGGACGACCCGGACGCGGAGCCCTTCATCGGGCTCCTGGTGCAAGGCAACCTCACCGTCGAGGGCTGTGTGTTCAACGGGGAGAACGACTTCGGACCGTTCCTCCAGGTGAACGGCAACCTCACCGCGACGAGCATCGCCATCGGCGGTTCGCGGCTGCGCGTCACGGGCGACGTCATGACCGGGGACTTCGTGGCGGTCTACAACCACGGCAGCGTCTCCGTGGGAGGCGGCCTCGTGGCCCGCACCATCGCCTCGGATTACGCCCTGCGGGTGGAGGGCCCCGTGGATGCGCACCGCTACCAGGGGCAGGGCTCGAAGGTGTTCGCGGTATCGAACGGGGTGGAGGACACGCAGGACCTCTATGAGGTGAAGGGCGTCTTCCTTCCGGCGGTGGTGTCCGGCGAGCGCGTCCTGCTCGACAAGGCGCGGAAGCTGCTGGCCACCGGCAAGCCCATCTCCCGTCCTGAGTTCACCAGCGTCCGGGCCGCGTTCCGCAAACTCGTCTCCAAGAAGATGGCGGAGCCCGACAAGGTGAAGAGCCTGTCGCTGGACGGCAAGGGCCTCAAGTCACTGCCGGAGGAACTCTTCCTGTTCCGCCGCCTGGAGAAGCTCAGCCTCCAGAGCAATGAGCTGCGAACGCTTCCAGAAGAGCTGGGGCTGCTCACGGAGCTGCGTGAGCTGGACCTGCGGAGCAATGGCCTGCTCACGCTGCCCGAATCCATGGGGGCGTTGAAGAAGCTCCGGGTGTTGAACCTGGAGACCAACTGCCTCTGGCGGCTCCCGGACTCGCTCGCGGAATGCGTGGAGCTGCGGGAGGTGAACCTCGTCAACAACCCGTACGCCTACCTCCGGTGGGCCTTCGGGGCGTGGAGCAAGGTCCGGCTCATGTGGGAGCTTCCGGAGGTCCTCACGCGGCTGCCGAAGCTGGAGGTGTTGAAGTTCGAGGGCACGCCGCTGCGCACGCTGCCGACACGCCGCTTCGACAGCGCCGTCCTGAAGACCGCCACCGTGCGCCGGTCGCTCATCACGCAGGTGGATCCGGAGCTTCACGCCCAGCTCGACGTGGTGGACCTGGCGTCCAGCCCCAGGAACGCGGCCGCGTACATCGACTACTGGTTCAAGCGGGAGAACGTGCGCGTCGAACACATCCATGACGCGAAGTCGGGCCGCTATGACTTCACGGAGATCATCGCGCTGCTGGGGTTGCTCCTGCGCCTCAACATCCCCACGGCGGCGCCCTATGACGGGGCGCTGGAGAAGTTCCGGGTCCAGAGTGAGGACATCGCCCATGCCATGGACTGGGCGGGCGCCTCCGCCCACCATGTCCGCGCGCTCTTCCTGGCCCTGGGGGACGCGCTGGGGCCGCTGGGCGAGCAGCATCCCAGCAATGCGCTCATCGCCGGGCTGAGGGACGTATTCTCGGTCCATGCGCGCAGGGGCACCTGAGTGCTCAGGGCGCGGGCTTCGTCGCCTTGCTCAGGATGAGGTCCCGCACCGCTTCGGCCGTGCCGGTGGCGGACTGCGGGTTCTGTCCGGTGACGAGCCGCTCATCCACCACCACCTTGGCCGTCCAGTTGGCGGCGGGCTGGTGCTTCGCGCCGCGCTCCTTCAGCGTGGTGGCCAGGAGGAAGGGGACCACCTTCTCCAGCTTCACGGCGCGCTCCTCGTCGTCGGTGAAGGCGCTGACCTGCTTGCCGGCGACCAGGTACTTGCCGTCGCTCAGCTTGACGTTCACCAGCGCCGCGGGCCCGTGGCAGACGGCGGCGACGACCCGGCCGGCTTCGTAGATTTCGCGCGTCACCCGCTGCACCGCCGGGCTGCCGGGGAAGTCCCAGACGGCGCCGTGGCCGCCCGCGTAGAAGACGGCGGAGTAGCGGGCCACCTTCACGTCGTCCAGCTTGAGGGTGGTGCGCAGGGACTGCCGGAACGCGGGGTCGTTCCAGTAGCGCGCGTTGGTGGCGTCCTTCAAATCCAGCCCATCCACCGGCGGCTCACCGCCCTGGATGGACGCGAACTCCACCGGGATGCCGGCGGCCTGGAACACGGCCAGCGGATGGGTGACCTCGCCCAGGTAGAAGCCGGTGGGCTCGCCGGTGCTGCCCTTGGTGGCGTGGCTGGTCATCACGATGAGGACGGGCGCTAGGGAGGGCGCGGTGGGCTTGACGGTCGGCGCGGCGGCGGTGGCCATCCCCAGCAGGGAGGCGGCAAGAAGGGAGGACATGTTCAGGACTCCTGAGGGAAGGGCCCTCACAGGGGGGCCGGTCTCGTCATCCAAACTATTGTCGCCGCCGTCGGTGATAAACGGGCATGAGGGCATGGCACTTTTGCCGTGGAGGCATGAATGGGCCGGCGCTTCGACCACCTGAACGACGTGGAGGCCTTCATCGCGGCGGTGGAGCGCGGCTCGCTGACGGCCGCCGCCACCGCGCTGGGGACGACGCCCTCGGTGGTGAGCCGCGCGCTCGCCCGGTTGGAGCAGCGGCTGGGGGCGCAGCTGCTGCGGCGGACCACCCGCAGTCTGGGGCTGACGGACGCGGGGCGGCTGTACCTGGAACAGTCGCGCACCGCCTTCGGTCTGCTGGCGGAGGCGGAGCGCGCCATCCAGGGGCAGGGCGGCGAAGTCACCGGCAGCGTGCGCCTCAGTGTTCCCACGACCTACGGGCACTATCGCCTGCCGGCGAAGTTGCGGACCTTCGTGCGCCGGCATCCGCGCGTGCAGGTGGAGCTGAGCATCTCCAACCGCAACGTGGACCTGGTGGCGGAGGGCTACGACCTGGCCATCCGCCTGGGCGCGCTTCCCGACAGCGGGCTGGTGGCCCGGAAGCTGGAGGATGCGCCCATGTGCCTGGTCGCCTCGAAGGCCTACCTGAAGGAGGCCGGCACGCCCCGGTCGCTGGCGGACCTGGAGCGCCATGCCTGTCTGTCTTTCGTCATGCCCAGCACCGGCCGCGTGTCCCCGTGGATCCTCCGCGAGGACGGCCGCGACGTGGACTGGACGCCCCAGACGGCGCTGCGGGTGGCGGACGACGTGCTCGGCGTGGTGTCGCTCGCCGAGCAGGGCATGGGGCTGTGCCAGACGTATGACTTCATCGCCGCCGACCGCCTGCGCCGGGGCACCCTGGTGGAGGTGCTGCCGAAGTCGCGCGGGCGCTCGCGGCCGTTCTCGGTCATCTACGTGCCGCACCGCAGCCTGTCCGCGGCCTCGCGGGCGTTGATCGCCGTGCTGACGGACACCGCCTGACGGGCCCGCGCTACAGTCCGAGCGCCGCCTTGCACATCTTCGTGTAGAGGTCGCGGAAGAGGTTGCCCGGGTCGGTGCGCTGCTTCACCGTCTGGTAGGTGTCCCGGTTCCAGATGCTCCAGAAGGTCTCCTCGTCGTAGTAGTTGTAGGAGATGAGCGTCTTGGTGCCGTTGACCCGTTGCAGCGCGTCCTCGAACTCCTTGTAGAGGTTGCGGCCGGGGGGCTGCGGGAGGCCGTACACGGCGAGGTCGAGGAACAGCGGGTCGCTCATCCCGGCCCACCATGCAGGTGTCAGCCATTCATAGTCATGCACCCGCCGGAAGGGCACGCACCACACCGGGTAGTAGCGCATGTCGCGGTGATACCAGTCCATGAACTCGGCCGTGCGCGAGAAGGGGACGAACACATCCACGATGACCGGCGGGTCCTTCTCCGGCAGGAGGAGGTTGTGGAAGTGATTGGCGGCCCGCAGCACGCTGTCCGAGTGGATGAACTTCCCGAACAGCGCGCGGGCCAGCAGGTTCTGCGGCCGCGCGTGGGTGACGCCCCGGTTGTAGCGGAAGAGGTAGTCGTACGTCGTGAGGTAGTCCTCCTTCCGGCGAGGAATGGTTTCACAGTACGCCGTGAGCCATTCGTAGCGGCTCACGTACGGGGCCTTCTCCACGAAGTGCCCCACGCACAGCACGTGTTTCGTGGGGGAGAAGATCTGCCCGTCCAGGTAGTCCGTGTCCTTCGCGCTGAAGTGGCGCCAGATGGCCTGCTGGAAGGCTTCGAGCGTGTCGTAGGTCTCATACGTCACGCGCACGTAGGGGGCCGCGCGGACGAGCTTGAAGCGGATGCGCGACAGGATGCCCAGCGTCCCGAACGAGCCGTGGAGCATCTGGAAGAGCAGCGGCTGCTCCGTGGGTGAGCAATGCAGCACTTCACCCTTCGCGGTGATGACCTCGTATTCCAGACAGGTGTCGTGGAAGCCGCCCTGGCGGAAGGACATGGACTCGATGGAGCACCCAGCGATGGCGCCCCCGAGCGTGATGGTCTTGTGCTCGGGCACGATGAAGGGCACCAGCCCCAGCGGCAGCGTCGCTCGCACCACCTGGTCGAAGGTCACCGCGGGCTCGGCCGTGCAGGTCAGCCCCACCGGATCGATTTCGAGGATCTGATCCAGGTCCCCCAGGTCCACCTTCTCATCGCCGCGCCGCGAGTCGTTCCGCTTGGGCACCTGATGGGGCGGTGACTTCTTCTTGAAGGACGCAGGCCCGGTGCCCTTGCGCTGCTTCAACTGCCTGGCGATGGCTTCCACCCTGGCCGCGTGCAGCGCATTGCGCAGTGCTGCCTCCCCCAACCCCCGCTCGCTGGAAACCGGCTCCGTGGTCATCCACCCCTCCGTCCTTCGTTCGCTGGAACGGTGGGGACTCTACGGTGACGGGTGAGCCCTGGCCGGACGGTCTGGGCCCCTCTCGGCCGGCTGCCCGGCGTGCGGGCGGGGACGCAACAAATCATCGGGGTTGGCGAGAATTCCGTGCTTTTCCATGTCCTGGGTCGTTTCGGCCCGGTAAGCCCCACGAACGGAAATCCCCCTGATGATTCCCCCGGTTCCCCGTACGGGCGGGCGCCACGCGCTCGTCCTGCTGCCCGCGCTGCTCGCCATGGCCTGTGGAGGCGAGACGCCTCCCGAGCCCCTGTCCACGGTGGACAGCGCGCTGGGCACGCCCATCACCGTGTCCTTCCAGGAGCAGGTCGCTCCGACGGCCGCGTACACCGGCGTGTCGGATGCCACGCTCCTGCAGAACACCCCCACCGTGAACCTGGGCGCGGACGCGCTCATCCGGTTGGATCGCGACTACCCGACGAGCTCCGGGAAGGTCAGCAACGGCCTGCTGCGCTTCGACCTGGGCGCCATCCCGGCGAACGCGACGGTGCAGTCCGTGCGGCTGACAGTCAACGTGAAGAACTCCACCACGGGCGAGGGCTTCTTCGTCTACGCCGCCGGCCGTGCCTGGACGGAGTCGCAGGCCACCTGGAACAACGCGACCAGCACCACCGCCTGGGCCGCCGTGGGCGCCAGCGGCGCCTCGGACCGGGGCGCCACGTCCTTCGCCACGCTCATCCCGGGCGCGACGGGCTCCTATGGCGTGGACCTCAACGCGGCGGGGATCGCGGCCGTGCAGGGCTGGGTGCAGAGCGCCGACACCAACAACGGCTTCGTGCTGGATGCGAACACCAACATGGACGGCCTGGAACTGGACTCCTCGGAGGCCGCCATCGCCGCCAACCGGCCGAAGCTGACGGTGACCTATGCCCTGCCGGACGAACCGGGCAACCCCGGCATCCCCGGGCTGGACAACACCGGCCAGACGATTCCGGACACCAACTACGCCATCCCCACGGGCGCCATCTTCCTGGCGACGAATGGCAATGACAGCAACGCGGGAACGCAGGCCGCCCCGGTGGCCACGCTCAACCGGGCCATCGCGCTGGTGCCCTCCACCGGTGGGACCATCGTGGTGCGCGGTGGCACCTACCGTGACTGGTACAACAACGGCGCGGGCAACTACAAGGTCAACACCAAGCCCATCACCTTCCAGGCCTATCCGCACGAGCAGGCCTGGTTCGACGGCACGGACCTGAAGCCCGCTTCCGCCTGGACCTCCGACGGCGCCGGCCACTGGTACATGGACTGGAGCACGCCCAGCTTCTGCAACGGCGGCTATTACACGTACAAGTACGACGCCCAGCCCACGACGAACCAGGGCCCGTGCAGCCACTTCGACATGTATGGCGATCCGGCGAACCCCGCGGCGGGCGACCCGCAGATGGTCTTCATCGACGGGACGTACGTGCACGAGGTGAAGACGCTGGCGGAGGCCACGCCGGGCAACTTCTTCTACGACTGGACCCACCGCCGCATCTACATCGCGACCAACCCCACGGGCCACACGGTGGAGGTGGCCGCGCGCCCCGTCGCCATGGTGCTGGGCACCACCGGCCACAAGGTGATGGGCCTGGGCTTCCGGCGCTACGCGACGAACGAGTACAGCAACACCACGAACGCGGCGCTCTACATCGGCGCGACGAACTCCCTGGTGGAGAACTGCGTCTTCACGCAGATGGCGGCCGGGTCGCTCAGCATCAAGCCCCAGGGCGGCGTGGTGCGCGGGTCGGTGTTCGCGAACAACGGCTTCACCGCGATTGGCTCCAATGGCTCCACCAACTCCGCCACGCTCGTCACCGATGGGCTGCTGCTGGAGGGCAGCGTCATCAACGCCAACAACACGGAGCGCTTCGGCACCAACTGCTCGCGCTCGTGCGCGCAGGCGGGCGTGAAGATTGCCCACATGAATGGCTTCACGGTGCGCAACAACGTCTTCGAGAACAACCTGAACGGCGCGGGCTTCTGGTGTGACGAGGACTGCCGCGATGGCGCGATGGTCTACAACATCTTCCGCAACAACAAGATTGGCATCTTCTACGAGGTCTCCGACACCGGCATCATCGCGTCCAACCTCATCTACGACAACACCTACGCCGGCATCCAGGCGTGCTCGTCGAACACGAAGATCTACAACAACACCCTCATCAACAACGCGGCCATCAACATCTGGATCTACGACGACTCGCGCAACGAGCAGGACAAGCGGGGCTCGGACATCGGTCCGGACACGGTGAACGTGGACGTGTCCAACAACATCCTGTCGGGCGGGAACATCACCACCCTCAAGGCGTCGCGCTCCGACAACAACTTCACCAACACCGGGCCGAACACCTTCTTCTCCGGGCTGGACTACAACAGCTACTACCGCTCCGGCGGCAGCACGAAGTCGCTGCTCAACTGGGTGGACACGGGCGGCGTGAACTACACGTCGCTGGCGGCGGTCCGCACCGCTCGTGGCTGGGAGAACAACGGCCATGACCTGGCGTCGGGCGGCGACCCGTTCTTCGTGAACCAGGCGCTGCGCAACTACGTCGTGCGCTCCACCAGCCCCGCGTACAACAGCGGCAAGCCGCTGCCCGCGGACGTGGCGCAGGTGCTCGGGGTGCCCTCCGGCACGGTGACGAGCCGGGGCGCGCTGAGCTGGCCGGGCCGCTAACCCTGCCTTCGTTGGGATGAGCAGGGCCCGGAACCGGTTGGTTTCCGGGCCCTGTGTCTTTTCGGGCGCCGCCCTACGCGGTGGGCGCTTCCAGTTGCTGGCGCAATTCAGTGGTGCTCACCGCGGTCATGCCATCCCGGCCCACCAGCGTCTGTCCATCCGCGGAGTAGAGCGCCGGGCGCCGGTACAGCATGCGCAGGGCGTGCAGGTGGGGATAGACGATGGACGCGCGGGGGTTGAGCGCTCGCAGGTGCTGGCGCAGGAGGGGCGCGTACTTCGGGCTCTGGGCCGGGAAGATGTGGTGTTCCTGGTGGTAGCTGAAGTTGAAGTGCAGCCAGTCCATCACCGGGTGCGTCCGCACGCTGGCGGTGTTCACGAAGGGGTTGTCGGTCTCCTCCGACGCCGGCTGCATCCAGTGGTTGGTGGCGATGTAGATCATCAGCGTGACGTTGCCGATGAGCAGCGGAAGCACGAGCGCGTAGAGCGCGGCCCGGGGGCCCAGGACCCAGCCCAGCGCGCCCCAGCCGGCGGCGAGCAGCACCGTGAGCACCCGTTCCCGGGCGCGGTGCATGTGCACGTGTTGAAACCCGGGCAGCCCGCTGTGGTACCAGAGGAAGGCCTGCCCCTGGGCGGTGAAGAAGACGCTGAAGCTGATGAAGCTGAGCCAGGTCCCCGACCCCGGGGAGATGAGGTGGAACAGCTTCGCGAACCCCTGGGTGCGCCAGTCCGTCTGCCGGGGAAGGATGTCCGGGTCGCGGACGTGGACGTTGGCGGCGCTGTGGTGCGCCTGGACGTGCCAGGCCCGCCAGTTGCCGGGCGTGACGAGGAAGGGCGCGAAGCCCACCCAGCCGAGCACGCTCTCCATCGTCCGGCTGTGGAACACCGAGTGGTGCAGCGCTTCGTGAGCGGCGAGGCCCACGGCGGTGACCATCTGCCCCAGCACGAGCGCGAGGAGGAGACACGCCCAGCCGGGCAGGGGCTGGCTTCCGATGAGCCAGACAATCGCAGCCATCACGGGCACGAGGCCGAGCGCGACGATGCCGCGCAGGGGCTGTCGCTCGAAGGACTCGGGGGGCAGGAGGCGGCGCAGTTCCGAACGGAGCCGTTTGGCGTCATCCGGGGGGATGGGAACCGGGGGCGGAGGAAGGTCGTTCATGGTGGCGTCCAGTGGGAATGGGGCTTTCAGGCCATGGGGCGGGCGATGCCACCTTCAACGAGCATGCGCAGCCGCCCCGCTTCGTCATGCGCCGCCGCGCTGCCGCAATGCAGGAGGTCTCCCTCCACGTGCGGTGCGAGCGCCCTCAGGGAGAGGTGCCGGGGCGCGCCGTCGTTGTGCGTGAGCAGGTCCCGGTCGAACGTCGCCCGCTGGACCTGGATGGGCGCGAACACGTCGTTCGACACGCCCTCCACGTGCATCGCGCTCAGCCGCAGGGCCGCGTCCAGGACGAGCGCGGGCACGTGCGTTCCCGCCTGCCGGGCCGCTTCCGGCAGCCCCAGCCGCGCGAAGCGGGCGGTCTGCTCCAGGCGGATCTCCTCCAGGCAGTCGAACATCTTCCGCAGCTCGATGGGGGAGCCGGTGGCGCAGTGCGGATCATGCACGGGCAGGCCGTTGCCCGACGCCGTGGCGGCCGCGAGCTGGGGCGTGGCCCGGGGAGGCTCCGCCGTCAGCGTGAAGCGGGCCTCGGCGTAGACGAGGTCGCGCTCCAGCACCACGCCGGAGGCATGGACGATGTCTCCGGTGAGCCGGACCTGGACGCTGTGCTGGCCGGGGATGTCGGTCAGCGGGGTGCACTCGGCGCGCAGGGCCTGCTGGCCTCCCGGCTTCACGCGGATGAAGCGGGAGAACCGGGCGTCCTCGATGGTGACGGTCCTCAATTCCGGTCGGCTGTCGCCCAGCGCGCTCTGGAACATCAGGTCCAGCGCCCACGCGCCCGGCAGGGTGGGGGTGCCCCGGACGAGGTGGTCCTCCAGGCAGGGCACGCTCGCCGCGTCGACCACGAGGTCCTTCCGCGTGGGCCGTGGCGGTTCGGGGGGCGGGGT